>JADJXA010000016.1 GCA_016716065.1 Candidatus Leptovillus gracilis
CATCGAAACCGTCACGGAAGTCTTCATTCGCATCAATTCACAAGGGGTGGTTCTCAGCCAGGCCGACTTTGTTATGTCCAAAATCGCCGCCAACGAAACCTACGGCGGTTCCACGCTGCGCAAAACCATTGACTACTTCTGCCATCTGGCTATCGCTCCGGAGTTTTACCAGCACATCGTAGACAACGAACCGGAATTTGCCCAGACCGGCTACTTCAGACAAATGGCCTGGCTGCGCGATCAAAACGACGATCTCTACGACCCGGACTACAACGACATGCTGCGCGTCGCCTTCATCACCGAATTCCAACGCGGCCGTCTGGCCGATCTGGTTAGCCTGCTCTCCGGCCGTAACTTTGAAACGCGCACCTTTGAAGAAACCATCGCCGAAGAATCCTTTGCCAAACTGGAAACCGGCATCGTGCGCTTCATGAACGAAAACGAGTTCAAACGCTTTGTGATGATCATCAAATCGGCTGGCTTTATTGACAGCAAAATGATCCGCTCGCAAAATGCGCTCAACTTTGCCTATGCCCTCTACCTGAAACTGCGCGCCGATAAGATGAATACGGCCGAAATCGAGAAAAATGTGCGCCGCTGGTTTGTGCTGACCCTTCTTACCAGCCGGTATTCCGGTTCAGCCGAGTCACAGCTTGATTTTGATATACGGCAGATAGCGGAACGGCCGTTTGCCGATTATCTGGCTGACACCGAAGCCGCCGAACTGTCCGATGGTTTCTGGGATGTCGGTCTGGGCCAAAGCCTTACCACGTCCAGCACCAACAGCCCGTTCATGCACCTATTCTGGGCGGCGCAGGTCAAGAAAAACGATCTCGGCTTCCTCTCCCGCGACATCAGCATCAACGACTTAATTACCCATCGCGGCGATATTCACCATATCTTCCCGCGTGGCTACCTCAAAGCCAAAGGGCTGACTCGCAGCCAGTACAACCAGGTTGCCAACTATGTGTACATGCAATCAGAAATTAACATCAAAATAGGTAACAAAGCTCCCGTTGCTTACTTCGAGGAATTGAAGCAGCAAACCAACGGCGGCGGCCTCAAATACGGCGGGATTGATAGTTCGGCAATGCTGCTCCACAATCTGGAAATGAACAGCATCCCCACCACCATCTTTGACATGGACATCAGTCACTACGACGAGTTTTTAGAACAACGCCGTCAACTCATGGCTCAAAGAATCCGGGATTATTATTATTCATTGTAACGGCCCATACACCACCCGTCATTCCCGCGCATTTCGTACCGTCATTCCGCGCTTAGACGTCATTCCCGCGCAGGCGGGTCCGGCCGCATGGGGGGACGAGAGCATGATGGAAAAACATGCGTTGAACAGCGTCATTCCCGCGCAGGCGGAGATCGCCATGCGCGAATACGGTAAAGGCATGATGGAAAACCTAGGTGCCATTTCAAACGTCATTCCCGCGCAGGCGGGAATCCATATGCGCGGGAATGACGGTACGAGAGAGGCCTGATGGAAAAACGGCCGTGTGTTTACATTCTAGCCAGCCAACGTAATGGCACCCTCTACACAGGCGTCACCAGTGATCTCGTCAAACGTGTGTGGCAGCATAAAAACGAAGTACATGAAGGGTTTACAAAGAAATACAACGTCCATATGCTCGTCTATTTTGAAGCACACGAAACCATGCCCGCCGCCATCACACGGGAAAAACAAATCAAGAAATGGAACCGCCAGTGGAAGATCAACTTAATCGAAAAAGAAAACCCCCAATGGCGTGATTTGTGGGATGATATTACATGACCACTTCCCTTATACGTATGCGTCATTCCCGCCTTCGCGGGAATCTATCGGCCATGACCGAACGATGTACGAGTCTTGCATCGTCATTCCCGCGAAGGCGGGAATCTATCCCTATTCATGGATTCCCGCCTTCGCGGGAATCTATCGGCCATGACCGAACGATGTACGAGTCTTGCATCGTCATTCCCGCGAAGGCGGGAATCTCTCTTTGGATTCCGCCTTCGCGGGAATGACGGAGCGCAGAAGGAAGGTAGCACGGAATGACGGATAGCGCGAAGACGAATGATTGGCGGAACTGACGGCTGCTGGGAAATTGGATGCGCAGCGAACAGGTGAAAAATGAGCATGAAACCAACAGCCGAACTCAACTTTGAAGAAGCCATCGAAGCCTACCTGCTCGAACATGCCGGTTACACCAAAGCCCCCAACAGCCAGTTTGACACCGCCTTGGGCTTCGACCCCCACACCCTGCTTGCCTTCCTCAAAGCCACCCAGCCCGGCACCTGGAACAAACTCGCCGCCAGTTACGGCCCCAGCGTCGACCACCGAGATCACAACGCGATCGCCAGCGGAATGATACACGGCCTGCTCGACGTGGTGCGCAAGCGGCATGCGCGACCGGGGACACGGCCTCAAGCCGGCCTACTTCCGCCCGCCCACCAGTCTCAGCCCTGAAACCGAAGCGCTGTAATACCAGCAAAACTCCCTCACCGTCTGCGCCAGGTCCGACACGGCCAGTAAAAAAACCATTGATATGCTGCTTTCGCTCAACGGCCTGCCCATCGCCACCGTTGAACTCAAAAACGCCTTCACCGGCCAGCGCAGCATCAACGCCATCCTGCAATACATCAAAGACCGTGTCCCCTCCAACAAAACGCCTCTCATCCAATACAAAAAACGCGCCCTCGTCCACTTCGCCGTAGACACCGATGAAGCGTTCATGACCACGCGCCTGGCTGGCGAACATACCTACTTTTTGCCCTTCAATACCGGCGACCACGGCGGCAAAGGCAACCCGGCCGACCACCTTTACGCCACCGGCTACAAAACCGGCTACTTGTGGGAACAGGTGTGGCAGCGAGATAGCTGGCTGGACGTCATCCACCGTTTCATCCACCTGCAAGTGGACGAAACCCACGACTACATCACCGGCAAAAAGCGCAAAAAAGAGACCCTCATCTTCCCCCGCTACCACCAACTCGACGCCGCCGCCTGTTGGCGGCTACCCTGGCCCACGGCGTCGGCGACAACCATCTCATCCAGCACAGCGCCGGTTCCGGCAAAACCAATACCATCTCCTGGACAGCCCACCAGCTTGCCAGCCTGCACGGAGCCGACAACAAACCCGTTTTCAACACCATCGTCGTTATCTCCGACCGGCGTAACCTGGACAAACAACTGCAAGACAGCATCTACCAGATCGAACACAAAACAGGCGTCGTCGCCAAAATAGACGAGGACAAACACGCCTCCGACCTGGCTAAAGAACTCAACGCCGGTACTAAAATCATCATCACCACCCTGCAAAAGTTCTCCTTCCTGATGGGACAGGTCAAAGATTTGTCCGCCAGAAACTTTGCCGTCATTGTAGACGAAGCCCACAGCAGCCAGGGCGGGCGCAGCGCGGGCAACGTGCGCAGCGTTCTCGGCGGGGCGATGGGCAACAAAGCCCTCAACGAAGCGCAAATTTTAGACGCCGCCGAATCAGAAGATGCCAAAATCCCTGAACCGCAGAGCATGGAAGACCTGATCATTGCCGAAGCCAAAAGTCGCGGCCGCCAGCCCAACATCAGCTTCTACGCCTTCACCGCCACCCCTAAACACAAAACCCTGGAAATGTTTGGCGTCACCGGCCTTGATGGCAAACCGCAGCCGTTCCATCTCTACTCCATGCGCCAGGCCATCGAAGAACGCTTCATCCTCGACGTACTCAAGCATTACACCACTTACAAAACCTACTATGAACTCTCCAAAGCGATAGAAGAAGACCCCGAAGTGGATGAGAAGAAAGCAAAAAGAGCCATCGCCCGCTTCATGAGCCTGCACCCGCACAACATCGCCCAAAAAGTAGAAATCATCGTCGAGCATTACCGCCGCTTCACCAGCCAAAAGATAAACGGCGAAGCCAAAGCAATGGTCGTCACCCGTTCCCGCCTGCACGTTGTCCGCTACAAACAAACCTTCGACGCCTACATCAAGGAAAAAGGGTACACCGACATCAAAGCATTAGTCGCCTTCTCCGGCACGGTTGTTGACCCGGACGTAGCCGACCTTAGCTACACCGAACCGGGCATGAATGGCATCAGTGAAAGAGAACTTCCTCAAGTATTCAACACTCCCGAATATCAACTGCTCCTCGTCGCCG
This sequence comes from Candidatus Leptovillus gracilis, assembly GCA_016716065.1. NCBI lineage: Bacteria > Bacillati > Chloroflexota > Ardenticatenia > Promineifilales (SeqCode) > Promineifilaceae (SeqCode) > Candidatus Leptovillus > Candidatus Leptovillus gracilis. The sequence goes on from JADJXA010000016.1 coordinate 4,152, forward strand.
AAAAATACCAGACCGGTTTTGACCAACCGCTGCTGCACACCATGTTCGTTGATAAACGCCTGGCCGACCTGCAAGCGGTACAAACGCTCTCGCGTCTCAACCGCACCACTGCCGGCAAAGAAGACACCTTCATCCTCGACTTTGCCAACGAAATAGACGAGATTCAAGAAGCGTTCAAGCCTTACTACGAACAAGCCGTCATCGATCAACCCACCGATCCCAACCAACTCTATACCCTTGATAACAAGCTGCGCAAAGCGCCAATCCTGCGTCCGCTGGAAATCGATGAATTCGCGGCTGTTTTTTTCAAGCCCCAGGCGCAGCAAAGCAAACGCGATCACGGCCAGCTCAACAAATGGATTGATCCGGCTGTCGCCCGTTTCAATCAGGTATATACCCATCCTCAAGACCCCTCTGCCATTACTGAAGAAGGCGAGGAATTCAAAAGCACGCTGCAAACTTATATCCGTCTCTACGCCTTTCTGAGCCAGGTCATTGATTGGCAAGATGTGGAACTGGAAAAGTTGTATGCCTACGGCCGTTATCTACTCACCAAACTCCCTTACCGCAGTGGCAGCGGCATGATGGTCATCGAAGACGAAGTCGAACTGACGGCGTACCGCAACGAAAAAACCTTCGAGGGCAGCGCCGCCCTAAATGTTGGCGAAACCAAGCCGGTTTACGGCCCCAGCGAAGTAGGAACACGCAGCAACGAAGACAAAAAGGCTCCCCTGTCAGCCATCATCGAGATCATTAACGAACGCTTCGGCACTGACTGGACGGAAGAGGACAGGCTCCTGTTTGAGCAAATTACCGGCGACATGGTGCAGGATGACAAACTCGTCGAGCAAGCTCGCGTCAATTCCAAAGAGCAGTTCCGCCAGGTTTTCACAAACGAGGTGATGCTGGCTTTTATTCGACGCCAGGGTCGCAATGAGAAAATCGTCAGCGAGTTCATGTCTAATGAGGAAGTGCGCACGCTGGTTATCAATGCGTTGTTGGATGACGTGTACGGCCGTGTGCAGGCGCACATTTAGTCATTAAGCCCTGGATAATATCAATGCTATCATGCGGGCGATGGGCTACCAACTCATGCCCCACCGCCTGGAGAACACGGCCGTCTGAGCGATTCATATCTTTGCCCAACATTCATAGGGTATAATGGGATCGAAACGGGTGGGTAACTATACAGGTCTAAAACCTGTGGTATAAATGATAAGCATGGACGAAGTACAACAACTGCGAGCAGAAAACAAGCAACTTAAGCGAGAAGTCCAAGAACTCCGCGAAAAGTTGACCGTTGCTGAGGCTCAAATCAAGCATTTAGCCGAGTTGCTTGGTCAAAATAGCCACAACTCCAGTTGGCCGTCCAGCCACGATAAAGGCCGACAAAGCCTAAGCGCCAAAAGTCTACGGCCACAAACAGAGCGCAAAGCTGGTGGACAGGAAGGACATGAAGGGCATACGCTTGAGTTCAATCCAAAACCAGATCTCATTGAATCGCACCGTCCAGCCCAATGTAGCCATTGCCAAGCCCCATTGCCCGAAGAAATTGCAGCCAGTAAAGTTACCAAACGGCAGGTCTTTGAATTACCGCCTCTGCGCTATGTGACCATCGAACACCAAGCCGAAACCCTCATATGTCCCTGTTGTGGTGAAGCAACAACAGGTGAATTTCCAGCGGATGTGAGCAATCCGGTGCAGTATGGTTCGCAAGTCAAGCGGTTGTCAGTTTATCTGCGCAATGAGCAGTTCATCCCGTATGAACGAGAGCGACAGATGTTGGCCGAACTTGTTTGAATTGCCCATTTCCACTGGTTCATTGCAAAACTTTTTAGAGACCGCCGCAGAAAATGTGAAGCCAGCGACAGAAGCCATTAAAGAAGCCGTCAAAAAGGCCGAAGTCGGTCATGCGGATGAGACAGGCTTCTATATCAATGGCAAACGGTGTTGGCTCCATACGGTCAGCACTTCAGAATTAACCTACTATGAACCGCATCAAAGTCGGGGCAAAAGGCTACTGACGCCATTGGCATTCTGCCTGAATTCACCGGCGCCCTTGTTCACGATAACTGGGCGACCTATTTCCAGTACCAATTGTTGCTTCATGCCTTGTGCAATGCGCATCATTTGCGCGAGTTGACGGCTCTGGTTGAGAATGACCAACAGCAATGGGCAGCCCTCATGATTGTCTGTTTGTTAGCGGCCAAACAATTGGTTGCCGAAGCCTATCAGGCAGGTGAAACCGAATTGTCAGTCGAGCAACTGCAACGAATCCACCAGGTGTATGACACCATTGTTGCCTTCGGTTTAGAGAAAAACCCGTTACCCGATGAACATCCGCCCCCTGTCAAACGAGGGCGGCGCAAAAAAACAAAGGCGCGTAATTTGGTGGAACGATTTGACAAGCAGCAGGAGGCTATCTTACGTTTTGTCCATGATTTTAAGGTGCCGTTTGATAACAACTTGGCTGAACGAGACATCAGAATGATGAAGGTGCAGCAGAAAATCTCAGGCTCTTTTCGCAGTTGGGAAGGCGCTGAACAATTCTGTTCGCTGCGCACCTATATTTCCACGATTCGTAAACAGGGTCTCAATGTATGGGAAGCTTTAGGGTCTCTGTTTGACGATGATGTTCTCATGCCTCAACTCACACCTGTATAGTTACACGGGTGGAACAAACCCTGGAGGAACTATGTATCAAATTTTGCAGGCTACTTATCGAGACGGCCGTCTCATCCTCAAGAAAAAGCTTAACGCCAGCATGGAAGGTAAGCTTCTCAACGTTGTCGTATTTGAAGCAAGTGAGACGGGCAGCCAGAAAGAGCAATTCCTACAGTTTATAGACCAGCATCCCATCCAATTAACGGAAACCTATACCTTTGACCGAGACGAACTCTATGACCGCTAAGGTGGTGCTGGACACCAATTTGTGGGTCTATCTTTACGCCCAAAACGTACCAGACAAACAAACGCCGGTAAAGGCGCCGGTATCTACGCACTTTGATTCCATTGTTTTGACCGCCCAAGTTCTTGGGGAACTTTACCACGTTCTCACCCGTAAGAAGCTGGTGACGACGGCCGTTGCCAGAGAAATCATTCTGGAAATGGTCAAGACATTCCCGGTATTAGAAGTTGACGCGGCTAAAGTTATCATGGCGTTAGACATACACGAGAGATACCATTATTCTTACTGGGACAGCCTGATTCTCGCCACCGCTGCGTTACACGACTGTGAAACAGTCTGCTCGAAAGATATGCAGCACGAACAACTTATCGAAGACAAAGTGCGGATTATCAATCCGTTTCTAATCGCCTAAAGCCTCCCCGCCACACGCGCACCTCAAGAAACCATTCAATCCACGTGGCGCGCCCCTTGCCCCCAACTTCTCTACTTTGCTATCCTGCCTACATAGAACACGCATTCTATGTAGGCAGCAATGACAACCAAATCCTCAACCCAACGGCCGTTTGAACTCGCCTGGATTCCCCCCGGCACGGCCGCGCCTAATCCCGACCAATACGTCGAACACCCCGAATATCAACTAAACGCCCTGCGTGGTATCCTCTACGGCCGTCAACGTCATCATTGACAATGCCCTACAATGTAACTACACTATCATGATGAAATCGTTGCGCTTCGACTGGGACCCGGCCAAAGCCGAAAGCAATTTACGCAAACACGACGTCTCTTTTGCCGAAGCACAAACTATTTTTTATGATGAAAACGCCATCGAATTTTATGATGACGAGCATTCAGAATGGGAAGACCGCTTTTTGCTGCTAGGAATCAGTTCCAGGCTGCGCCTGCTCATCGTCTGTCACTGCTACCGCGCCGATGATGGTGTGATCCGTCTCATTTCAGCGCGCAAAGCGACTCAGCAAGAAGCAGCCTACTACCAAAGGTGATCCTGATGGAAGAAGAACAAGAATGGGACTTGTCCAAAATGAAATCCCGGCCCAATCCTTACGCCAAACAGATCAAAAAGCAGCTGACGTTGCGCGTCAGCCCGGATGTCATCGCCTATTTCAAAGCAATGGCTGAAGAAACCGGCATCCCCTATCAAAGCCTCATCAATCTGTATTTACTGGACTGTGTTAACTCACAGCGCACCTTGCAATTGTCCTGGGAAGCATAAAGTCGCCGAAAAAGGCAAGCCGTCATGTCAAACATCCGCTTTGAAGATTGGGAAGCAGAACAATTGAACGACGCGGAATTCCGTGAAATCGCGGAATCGCTGGAACCCGGCCACCAGGCAGCCTGCTTACGCATCCAAAAAGGTCTTATCCAGGCGGAGTTGGCCGAACTGGAAATCAAAATCTCCTGCAGCGCGATGTAGCCCCTTGCCCCGCCCTCCCCCCATTTGCTATTCTATCTCCATAAAACATTCATTCTGCAGAGATACCCATGACCCCAACCCAACAACGGCCGTTTGAACTCGCCTGGATTCCCCCCGGCACGGCCGCACCCATTGAGACACTGGATTGTCATGCTGAGCGGAGTCTTCGGAGCGAAGCATCCCGCTCCACCAGAAGAAGGAGATGCTTCGGAGGATGCTTCGGCGGCCTCAGCACAGGCTCTCAGCATGACACGCTTTTTTGTTAAATTTGTAAAGCACATAGCGCCTGAATTGAACCATGCCGGCAATCCCCGGTTGGGCGCTTAACCCAGCGCTGCCTGCACCAACCCAGGCACAACGGCTAACGCTTCACCAATTTTGCTGGCGTCATGGCCGCCAGCCTGGGCCAGATTCGGCCGGCCGCCGCCACCGCCGCCGACCACTTTGGCCACTTCACGCACGATGTCGCCCGCCTTCAAACCCCGTTTGATCAAGTCGTCGGTAACGGTGGCGACAAAGATGGGTTTGTCGTTTTGCACGGCGGCAAAAACGGCCGTACCCGTCTTCACCTTATCCCGAAACCAATCAGCCATCTCCCGCAGCAAATCCACGTCGGCCACGTCTACCTGCGCAGTCAGCAAATTGCTGCCGGCCACCGTCTGCATCTGGCCGAGCAGTTCGCCAAACTGATAGCGGGCCAGTTTGCGCTGGGCCTGCTCCGTTGTCTTTTGCAGGTTTTTATAATCAGCCAGCAGCGACTCCAGGCGGCTTTCCAGTTCGCCGACAGGCGCATTTAGCAGGTGGGTCACGCGGTCCAACACGGCCAATCGTTCAGCAACAATCGCCTGCGCGCCGCGCCCCGTCACCGCCTCCACGCGCCGCACGCCGGCGGCCACCGCCCCCTCACTGACAAAACGAAACAGGCCAATATCATTGGTCTCAGAAACGTGCAGACCGCCGCACAACTCCATGCTGTACGGCTGCGCCTCGTCGCCCAGGGTGATGGTGCGCACTATGTCGCCATATTTTTCGCCAAACAGGGCCATCGCCCCCTGACCAATCGCTTCTTGCTGCCCCATGTAACGCACTCTCACCGGGTAGTTGGCTAAAACAGCCCGGTTGATGTCGGCCTCGATTTGCGCCAGGGTCTGGTCATCCACCGCCTTATCGTGCAAAAAGTCGAAGCGCAGCCGGTCCGGGGCGACGAGTGAGCCTTGCTGGGTGACGTGGCTGCCCAGGTGGGCGCGCAGCTCGCGGTGGAGGATGTGGGTGGCGGTGTGGTTGCGGCGAATGTCGGCGCGACGGCCGTCATCCACCACCAGCCGCGCTTCCTGCCCCAGGCCAATCTCACCCTTCACTACCTGTCCCACGTGAACCAACAGGCCGGAGACGGGCTTGATTACACTGTCTACACGAAATTCAGCGCCCGTTTCGGGAATGGTAATCGTGCCGGTGTCGCTGACCTCGCCGCCAGATTCGACATAAAAGGGGGTAACGGCCGTGACAATCTCCGCTGTGTCGCCCTGGACGATTTGCCGCACAATTTCGCCGTCGCGGATCAGGCCAAGCACATCGGAACGCATAACTGGGCTGCTGTAGGGGTCATGCTCCACACCGCCATCCAGCAAACCCGCTTCCTGCAAATCGGCCAGCAGGTCGCCGTAGACGCCGGTTCCGCGCTCATAAGCCTTAAACGCGCCGGAACCGCTGGCCCGCGCATGGGCGGCGCGGGCTTCGTTGTACCCCTTTTCATCAACGGCAATGTCCCGTTCCTTGATCAGGTCACGGGTAATCTCCAGCGGCAGGCCATAGGTAGCGTATAAATTAAAAGCCGTCTGTCCGTCAATCTCTTTCTCGCCCTTTTGGTGCATGTCGGCCAAAATGTCCAAGAGATGGCTCAGGGCGGCGTCTAGGGTGCGGGCAAAGCGGCGCTCTTCCTGGGTGAGGGTGTGGCGGATGTGGTCGGCGCGCTGGCGCAGTTCGGGGTAGGCGCTGCCCATCTGATCAATGAAGACCTGGGCCACATCGGCCAGGAAGGGCTGCTGGAAACCAATCTGGCGGCCAAAGCGGGCGGCGCGGCGGATGATCATGCGCAGGACGTAGCCAGCGCCGGCCGGACCAGGCCGCACCCCATCGGCAATCAGGAAAGTGGCCGCACGGCCGTGATCGGCAATCACCCGGTAGCCGACGTATTTTTCCTGGCGTTGTTCGTCTGTATCACCCAGCAGCGCCTGCACTTTGTCCATTGCGTTGACAAACAGGTCGTTGTCGTAGTTGGCCTGAGTCCCCTGGATGACGCTGGTGATGCGTTCTAACCCCATGCCGGTGTCTACGCCCGGTTTGGGCAGCGGCGTCCGCGTGCCATCTTCCGCCTGGTCATACTGCATGAAGACCAGGTTCCACACTTCCAACCAACGGCCGCAGTCGTTGTCCAGCAGCACGGAGCAGTTGGGCTGGCCGCAGGTGCAGGCTTCTGGTCCCCAATCGTAATGGAGTTCGCTGGTAGGGCCGCAGGGACCCACGTCGCCCATCATCCAGAAGTTGGTTTTGTCGCCCATGCGCAGGATGTGGTCGGCGGGCACGCCTATCTCCCTGGCCCAGATGTCGTAAGCCTGGTCGTCGCTGGTGTGGACGGTGAAATAGAGCTTGTCGGCCGGAATCTGGCACACTTTGGTCATGAAGTCGTAGGCATAGCGGATGGCCCCCTCTTTGAAATAATCGCCAAACGAGAAGTTGCCGAGCATTTCAAAAAAGGTGTGGTGGCGCGGCGACGGGCCGACGTTTTCCAGGTCGTTGTGCTTGCCTTGCACGCGCATACATTTTTGCGAGGTGGTGGCGCGGTTGTACGGCCGTTTCTCCTTGCCCAAAAACAGGTCCACAAACTGGTTCATCCCGGCGTTGGTGAACAACAGCGTGGGATTATCGCGCTGTGGCAGCGGCGCGCTGGCGACAATTTCATGGTTAAATTCGTTGAAAAACTCTAAAAATGCCTGTCGAATTTCGTTGCTGGTTGTTGGTTTCATCTTTTCCTCACTAGAGATTACAGACGGGAGAGCGGAGATTGTGATAAGATCAATCTCGTTTCTCGCAGTGGTAAAATTGTACCTTGACAATAAAAAACCGCCAGACTGATTACTCGGTCTGGCGGTCGTTGGGCCTGTTGGGTGAAACGGGGCGGAAATCAGGCAGCGCAACAATCCAGACCGTAGGTCTGGCCGGCAGCAGCAGCGGCGCTGACAGATGTTGGGTGCAGATTCGGGCGTTTCATGGCTGGCATAGTAACAAAGTCAGTCTGCTTTGTCAATGAACAGCAATTCTCAATTTGGGCATGGTTCATTTAAAGCTAATGGTGCTTTACAAATTTAACAAGAAGAGGTGTCATGCTGAGGTCCCCTGAAGCATCCCCTCCTCTGGCGGGAGCGGGATGCTTCGCTCCGAAGACTCCGCTCAGCATGACAATGCCGCGTAAATTTGTAAAGATGATATTTTGCTCGATGAACCATGCCCTAATTTGCAATCCAGCCGTAGGGGCGGGACAACATTCTTGCCAATCACCAATGCCTGGCCCCTCTTTGGGTCCCATTGGGCGAGACAGCGCGGGAAAATGGCGTTCGCTGCGGCTGCTACCCGTCCGCGCCGTCCCACCCCTACTCGCACACCCGGGTAAATTGAAAACCGCTGGTCAATAAACTGCGAGCATCGGGCCGGATCAGCATGAGTAAGCGCTTAATACATCGCTGATATTTATTAAAATCCAAGATTGGGCGCGTATTGTAGGCGGAAAATGTCATTTGGAGGTAAACAAAATGGAAAAGATTCAGAAGACAGATCAGGAGTGGCGGGCGCAGTTAACGCCAGAACAGTACCGTATTGTCCGGCAAAAGGGGACAGAGCGGGCGTTTACCGGGGCCTATTATCACAACAAGGAAGAAGGGGTTTATAAGTGCGTTGGCTGTGGCGCGGAACTGTTTAGCTCGGAGCATAAATATGATTCTGGTTCTGGCTGGCCCAGCTTCTGGCAGCCGCTGGATGAAGAATTGGTGGGCGAAGAGAAGGACCGCAGTCATTTTATGGTGCGGACGGAAGTGGTATGCCACCGCTGTGGCGCGCATTTGGGCCACGTTTTTGAGGATGGTCCGCAGCCGACCGGTCTGCGTTACTGCATTAATTCGGCGTCGCTGGATTTTGCCAAGAAGGAGTAGGGCATGGAGCGCGGGCGAGAAGCCCGCGCTCCAACGTGTTATAACCCGGCCAGGAAAACGGCCGTCTCCGCCGCAATCTTGTCCCAGGTAAACAGGCTGGCTGCCTGGGCTGCACCCTGACCCAACGTGGCGCGCAAGGCCGGGTTGGCAGCCAGGATACGCACGGCCGCTGCCAGACCGGCCACATCGTCCGGCGAGACCAACCACACGTTGGCCCCATGAACCAGCTCCGGCGTGAAGATGGGGGGCGTGGTGGTGAGTAACGGCCGTCCATGGGCCAACACGGCCATCAACGTCCCCCGCCGCAGCGACACACCATCCCGATAAGGCATCACCAGCAAATCGGCGGCGTGCAGAAAAGTGGACACCCGCTGGTCGGGCACAAAACCGGTCCAATGGACGCGCCTGTCCAGGCCCAATTCGCCAATCAACGCTTTGAGCTGCTCCAGAAAAGATTGGTTGTTGGTCGGGTCGCTGCTGCCGGTTTGCCCGCCGATGAATACCAGGTGGGCGTGTTGGTCCAGGGTGGCCAGGGCGTATAGCAGCGTGTCGGCCCCTTTGCTCTCGTTCAGAAAGCCAAAATAACCCAACAAAAAATCGCCGCCGCCTAGACCCAACAAGCTGCGGGCTTCTTCGATTTCGCTAGGATGGGGGGTGTAGGTGGTGATGTTACTGCCGATGGGGATTTGCCGCACGGGGGTGCGCGTGACGGCCGTCAGCGCGTCGTAATCGGCCTGGTTGGTGACGATGGCGCCGTGGGCCTGTTTTGCCATTGTCGTAACGGCCGTTTGCCGCAGCCGCCCCGCTTTGGGGAACAGGTAAGGGACACGCAAATCGTGGAAGGTAACGGCCGTTTTGGTCAGCCCTTTCAGCCGCCAGGGGAGCAGGCTGATGGCCGGACTGCGCATGTCGTAGGCGGCCGCCTGATACTGCACGTTCACCACGTCCAGGTCGTAGCGCAAGGCCACATCAGCTATTTGGGCTATGGCCGTCCAGCGCCATTTTTTTACGTTGGGATGCAGTTGGGCGAAACCCAGGTCCACCGGCTCCAGCAAATCTTGCCAACGGCGGTGGGCGGCAAACGGCCGTGCCCGCCGGTCGGTGATGATATGCACCGTATGGCCCAATTCAGCCAACGCCTGCGCCAGCGCCTGGGTGAAGGCCCCCACGCCCCCCTCCATTGGCGGATACTCGCCCGTGACCAGACCGATTTTCATGATCAGGTGGTTGGTTGAGCAGTTGATTCGTTTGTTGTGTCAACCATCCAACCCACTTCCCCATCAGGCAATGTATGAATCATATGCGCCGGGCACGGGGTGGCCGCGCCAACGCAGCAGAGACAGGGCATACGTGCGACGCAGCGTGACAAAATCCGCCTTCTGGTGGATCAGGTCTTGCTTTTGCGGTTCCGGCCAATGACCGTCGGCCACACGCATCAGGTCCATATCGCCCAGCCCGTTCAGGGCCAGCAGCTCGGCATGAAACGCCTCTGGCACTTTGCTCAGAGACGGCGGCAGGCCAGCTTTGACAGTTTGCAGCAAAACATCTTCCAGCGACCAGGTAGACGCCTGGGCAATCTGCCGCAAATCGTCATAGATACTTTCGGGGATTTCAACAGTGACTTTTTTTGACTTCATCCGACACCTCATCTCTTCTTTTGCCAGGCTCTGCGGTTTTGGAGACCGCAGAGGTTTCAATGATTCCTGAATCAATAACCAGCCGGGCGCAAACCGGAGCGGAGAACGGCCCAATAGGCCCTAACACGCTGGCGGCGTAACGGCCGTTTATGGCCCAACAATCCCTTCACCGCTTCCACGACAAGCTGCGCCAAATAATTTAACAATAAGAACGAGCGTAACAAACCGGCCGCCAGGCGGCTATGGTACTTTCGGAAATAGCGCAGTTTGGCCCGCTGAAAGTTGATGTGCCGGGCGACCACCGCCTGCTCGCTGCTTTTGCCTTCATAATGAATGATTTGCGCCGTTGGCAGATAAACCACCCGCCAACCGGCGTCCTTAAAACGGCGGCACCAGTCTAGCTCTTCCGAATACATGAAATAGGCTTCATCCAGACCGCCGATGGCCTCTACGGCCGTGCGCGGGGCCATCATGCACGCCCCTGTTACCCAATCCACGTCGGCCGTCTGGTCATCGGGCAGGTCGCGGACGTAGTAGCGCGCCAATAAACGCGGCGGAGCCAACGGCTGCAACCAGGTGCTTTCAAAAAAGGCGGTCGCCAGAGTTGGAAAACGCCGCCGCGACGACTGCACCGACCCATCGCCATTTAATAACTGCGCCCCAACAATGCCCACGTCGGGCTGGCCTTGCAGGTAAGTGAACAAAGTTGTCAGCGCATCATCCACAACGGCCGTATCAGGATTGAGAAGAAGTATATAACGGCCGTTCGCTTTGGCAATGCCCAAATTGTTGCCGCGTGGAAAACCGACGTTCTCGTCGCAGGCGATCAGCGTCACCCAGGGAAAATCGGCCGCCAGCATGGCCGCGCTGCCATCGGACGAGGCGCTGTCTACGACAATCACTTCCAGCGCCATGCCGCCGCGCCGGCTATCAATCGAATTCAGGCAGTCGCGCAGCAGCTCCCGCACATTCCAATTGACAATGATGATGGACAAATCGGGCGGTTGGTTCATGCGGGTGCAGGTAAGCGAAACAGGCGGCCGGCATTGGCGCTGGTCTGTTGGGCGATAACGGCCGTGTCCACCCCCTTCACCTCGGCAATGCGCGCCGCCACCAAAGCCACGTAAGCCGATTCATTGCGCTTACCCCGGTAAGGTTCTGGCGCTAAATAGGGCGCGTCGGTCTCGATGAGAATGCGCTCCAGCGGCGTTTGGCGCACAATCTCGCGCAGGTCGTCGGCCTTTTTAAACGTCACCGGGCCGGTAAAACCAAGATAAAAGCCCATGTCCAGCGCCGCCTGCGCCATCGCCCAATCGCCGGAAAAAGAGTGCAGCACGCCGGGATTTTCTCGTCCGGCCAACGGCGAAGCGGCCAGCAGACGCAGCACGTCGGCGCTGGCTTCGCGGTTGTGGATAATGACCGGCAGGTTCAACGCGGCGGCCAGGGCCAACTGCTGGGCGAAGGCTTCATGCTGCACCGGTTTGGGCGCATCGTCCCAATGATAATCCAGCCCAATTTCCCCGATGGCTACCACTTTGGGCAGCGCGGCGGCGGCGCGAACCGTTTCCAGCCAAACGGCCGTCCACCCGGCGCTGGAATTGGGATGGATGCCAACGGCGGCAAACAGGCTGTGATGGGTTTGAGCCAGGTCGGTAACGGCCGTCACATTCTGCCAATCAATCGCCGGCACAATGATGGCTGCCACCCCCGCGGCCGCCGCCCGTTGTAATACGGCCGTGCGGTCGCCATCAAACTGGCGCATATCCAGGTGGCAGTGAGTATCAATCAGCATAATCAATCGGCCGAGCCTGCGCTGCTCTGGCGATAAACTGTCAAAAACTCGGCCGGAACTTGCACGGCCACCACTTCGCCGCGGGCGCATTCCACGCCATCGGCGCTGAGGGTTGAGGTGACGATCACTTTGCGCCCTTTCACCTCTTTCACCCGGCCGCGAACTTCTAAAACGGCGTCCAGCGGCGTCGGTTTCAGGTAATCCACATGCAGCGATGCGGTGAGGAAACGCAGCGCCGGTTCGGAATCCATCGCCCGCCCTTCGGCGCGATAAGCGGCGGCAGCGGCCGTGCCGGTACCGTGGCAGTCAATTAGCGAAGCAATTAGACCGCCATAGACAAACCCGGGAATCGCCATGTGATACGGCCGTGGCCGGTACAGCGTCACCGACTCGTCCCCTTCCCAATAAGTCTTTATCTGCAACCCATCGGGATTCAACCGGCCGCACCCATAACAGTAGCTTAAATCATCCGGGTAAAAATCCTGAAACGCCTTTTCCATCCTTCTCCTCCTGAACAAAAGCTAGTACACCGATGCTTAAATCTTGATCGGATAAATCCCTCCCCTTAATCCTCTCCCACTGGGAGGGGAAACCCGCTCCCTCTCCCACTGGGAGAGGGCTGGGGAGAGGGAAAAATATGCTAAAGACTTACGTCAAGTTGTACTAGCTTTTTAATCCGGCCAGCCGCAGGCCATCTTGCAAAATATCCGGCACACGCTCCTGGTGGGTGGTCTCGCAGTAGACGCGCAGCACCGGTTCCGTGCCGCTAAAGCGCACCAGCAGCCAGCCGCCGTCTTCCATGATGAATTGGTGGCCGTCCACCGTCACAATATCCGTCACCTTTAGCCCGCCGATGGTCGCCGGGCGGGCGGCGTCTACGCGAGCCAGGATTTCTGCCCGACGCTCGGCGGCGAAGGTGCTGTCTATACGGTCGTAATAATGTGGCCCCACCAGACCAAACAGCGTGTCCAGCAGTTCAGACGGTTTTTTGCCCGTGCGCACCATCATGTCCAAGAAGTACAGCGCCGCCAGAATGCCATCACGCTCCGGCACGTGGCCGCGAAAGGCGTAGCCGCCGCTCTCCTCGCCGCCGATCATGGCGTCTACTTCGATCATTTTGGGGGCGATGTATTTGAAGCCGACGCCGGTTTCATGCACCGGCACGCCATAGAGATGGGCCAGTTTGTTCAGCATTTTGGTGGTGGAAATGGTTTTGACGATGGGGCCACGCTCACCGCGCAGTTCCAGGAAGTAATAGCCCATCAGCCCATAAACGCGCAGTTGGTCCATAAACGCGCCGTTTTCGTCGCCAAAGCCCACCCGGTCGGCGTCGCCGTCGTTGATGACGGTGACATCGGCGAGGATGTCGCGGGCGTAGGCCAGGCCGTGATCCACGTTAGGCGGGATGGGTTCGGGGCGGGTCATGTGGGGGTAGATGGGGTTGCGCTGGTTGTGAATTTCGTGGATTTGCGTGTCGCCGGGGGAAAGCAGGCGGGGCAGCCAGCCGGCGCCGTTGCCCCACATGGCGTCGTAGGCCACGTTGAAGCCAGCCCGTTTGATGGGTTCTACGTCTATCAGGCGGTGCAGTTGGGCCTCGTAGGCCAGACCGGCGTCGAACAGGGTGATGAGGCCATCACTGACCGCGTCGTCGAATTTTGGATTGGAAACGGCCGTACTCGGCGGTATCAGCCCCTCAATCTTCTTCAGGTCCGCCGGAGCAATCGCCCCACCTTGCGGGTCGCGCACCTTAAAGCCGCAGTCCCAAAACGGATTGTGGCTGGCGGTGATGTTCACCGCGCCACCCGCCTGTTTATCCACCACAGCGTAAGAGATGGCCGGGGTCGGCGTCGGCCCATCCGTCAGCCAGACATGAATGCCATTGGCGGCAATCACTTCGGCCGCCGCCTGAGCGAAATATTCCGCCTGAAACCGTTTGTCGTGGCCGATGACGATGCCCTGGGGGGCACGGCCGTTTTGCTGCAAAAAAGTGGCAAACCCCTGCGCGCAGCGGCGCACATTGGCAAATGTATAGTCATCACCAATACGCGCCCGCCAACCATCCGTGCCAAATTGAATCGTCATAAACACCCTCCTGAAATTGCGGATTGCGGATTACAGATTACAGAACCAGGAGCGATTTCCCTGTCTCCCTCTCTCCCTGTCTCCCTGTCTCCCCTACATCGCCGTCTGTCCATCACGAATCATGTCCAGGTCGGCCTTAACCATCATACGGACCAGCTCGGAGAAGGTCACGGTGGGTTCCCAACCCAACTTGCGCCCCGCCTTGTCTGGATCACCCACCAGCAAATCTACCTCGGCCGGCCGCATAAAACGCTCGTCTTGCACCACATACCTACGCCAATCCAGGTCCACATAACCAAAGGCTTCCTGCAAGAATTCTTCCACCGAGTGGGTTTCGCCGGTAGCCACCACATAATCATCTGGTTTGTCCTGCTGCAACATCAGCCACATCGCCTGCACATAATCGCCGGCGAAGCCCCAATCGCGGCGGGCATCCAGATTGCCCAGGCGCAGCTCATGGGCCAACCCCAATTTGATCTGGGCGACATGGTTGGTGATTTTGCGAGTGACAAATTCCAGGCCGCGGCGCGGCGATTCGTGGTTAAACAAAATGCCGGAGGTGGCGTGTAAATCATAACTTTCGCGGTAGTTGATGGTGATCCAGTGGCCGTACACCTTGGCCACGCCATATGGACTGCGCGGATAAAAGGGCGTCGTCTCGCGCTGCGGCACTTCAACGACTTTGCCGAACATTTCGCTGGAACTGGCCTGGTAAAAACGAATTTGGGGGTTCACGATGCGGATGGCGTCTAACACCCGCGTCACGCCCAGACCGGTCACATCACCGGTAAAGACGGGTTGGTTCCAGGAGGTCTGCACAAAAGATTGCGCCGCCAGGTTGTACACCTCGTCCGGCTTGTATTCTTCCAAAATGTGAATGAGGGAAATCTGGTCCCCCAGATCACCGGGGACCAGGGTGATTTTGTCCTGAATGTGCTGAACACGGTGGAAATTAACGGTGCTGGTACGGCGCACCATGCCGACGACGGTATAGCCTTTGTTTAATAATAATTCGGCCAGGTATGAACCATCCTGACCGGTAATGCCTGTGATGAGCGCTGTGGGCATCTTCTTTCTCCTTTCTAAGTAACTGCCAGGGTTGGCTGGTGGATTGGTCTAATCTCTAGACTGGGTCACGTATTCGGTAATCCGTATTCCGTATTCGGTAATCCGCAGGTGGGGTTTCTGGCAAATGCCAACGAGAAACGGCTTGCGGACTTCGGTTTACGGCTGTTAGATCAATCTTAAACTCCAGTTAGGGGATTATAGCCCAGGGAGGAGGATGGGTAAAACGGCCGTACCACAGCGTCAGCCAATGGCATAACAAACGTAGGCGTTCAGTGGCTACTCGACCCGCTGAATATGCGCGCCGAGCGTCTTCAATTTTTGCTCAATGCGCTCATAGCCGCGATCAATTTGGCCGATGTTGTGGATGACGCTGGTTCCTTCGGCGCACAAAGCGGCCAACACCAGCGCCATGCCGGCGCGAATGTCTGGGCTGGGCACACCTTGCGGGCTGGCGTGCAGTTGGCTTGGCCCCTCAATAATCACGCGATGCGGATCACAAATCACCACGCGCGCGCCCATAAAAGTCAGGTTATCCACAAAGAAGAAGCGGCTCTCATACATCCAATCGTGCAGCAGCACCGAACCCTGCGCCTGGGTAGCGATGACGACGGCGATACTCATCAGGTCGGCCGGGAAGCCAGGCCAGGGCAGTGGTTTAATCTGCAAAATACGCCCGCCCAGCGCCGAGGCGATGCGTAAAGGCTGGTCGGCGGGCACAAACACGTCTTGCCCGTCCACTTCCCAAACGACGCCCAGCTTTTCATACACCAGCCGGATCATGCCCAGGACCTGGGGGTCGGCGTTTTTGATGCGGATTTCGCCGCCGGTGACGGCCGCTGCGCCAATAAAACTGCCCACTTCCATAAAATCCGCGCCGATGGTGTATTCCGTGCCGCTTAAGCGTTCCACACCTTCAATGGTCAACCGGTTGGTGCCGATGCCTTCAATGTGCGCCCCCATCTGGTTAAGAAAGTGGCACAGGTCGCGCACGTGGGGTTCGCAAGCGGCGTTGTCTATGATGGTTTGGCCGGGGGAGACAACGGCCGTCATCACCGTATTCTCTGTCGCCGTCACGCTCGCTTCGGCTTGCAGGTAATAGCCGGCGCCGGCCAGCCTGTCCGCCTTCATACGAAAGATGCCCCGGTCTACCAGCTCCACCCGCGTGCCCAGCGCTTCCAGGCCACAAATCAGGGTGTCTAACGGCCGTCCGCCAATCACGTCCCCGCCCGGCAGCGGCAGCACCACCTCGCCCATACGCGCCACCATCGGCCCAGAAAACACAAACGACGCCCGTGTGCGGCCGGCCAGCAAACTGTCCAGTTCTGTCTTGTGGATGCGCTGCGCGTGAACCCGCCAGCTTCCCGGCGACAATTCTGTCACCTCCACGCCCAGGTCACGCAAGATCAGAATCGTATTGCGCACATCCTGAATATCCGGGATATTGTGCAGCACTACTGGCTCATCCGTTAAAATGCAAGCGGGCAGCAGCTTCAGCGCCGCGTTTTTATTGCCGCTAACGGTGATGGTTCCTTGCAGGGGAAATCCGCCCTCGATGACAAATTTGTTCATGATTATTTCCCAATTTTGGGGACCAGTTGCTCCACCGCCAACTCACCCATGTCCGGCGCGACGCACTCTTGGGAGTGAGTCACATCACTGCGCTGCCGGGCAGCAGCCAGGTCCAGGTTTTTAAGCTCGCCGACTACTGCTGGCGATTGTAACCAGCGGCGGCGCGCCGGGCAAACAATGAACACCCTACGCCAGCTTATTCTCCTTTGTGGCACATTGAAGACGCCCACGAGCAGGCAACAGCGACAAGGAAGCGTGGCTGGCGCAACCTGCGTTAAACGCCAGCAGATGGCTGCGACGAACATAGTCGTGCGGTTTCGTGGCGCGTTTAAGTCGTCCGGCAAAACGGTAGGAAAACGGCAGTTTCCCCCCCACTATCTCTCCCTCCCAATCATCATACATACTGGCTTGTGAGCGACTGTGTGGCCGTCTTCAAGTCAGTCGGCGTGCCTTCAAACATCACCTGTCCACCCTTGCTGCCGCCTTCCGGCCCCAGGTCAATGATCCAATCGGCATTGCGTACCACGTCCATGTTATGCTCAATCACAATCACCGTGTTGCCGTCGTCCACCAGCTTGTTCATGACCGCCAGCAAGTGGGCCGTGTCCGACTTGTGCAAGCCGGTAGTCGGCTCGTCCATCACGTAGATGCTGCCTTCCTTATGCAGTTGGCTGGCCAGCTTGATGCGCTGGCACTCGCCGCCGGAGAGTGTGTTGAGCGGCTGGCCGAGGGTCAGGTAGTCCAGGCCGACGTCGCTCATCGTTTGCAGCTTACGGATAATCTCCGGGATGGTGAAAAATTCCAGCGCCTGCCTGACGGTCATCTCCAACACATCAACGATAGATTTGCCGTCCAGCTTGTAATCCAGCACCTCGTCTTTGAAGCGCTTGCCGCCGCACACCTCGCAAGGGGATTTCACGCTTTCAAAGAAGGAGAGATCGGTGTACACCACGCCCAGGCCATTACAATTCTCGCACGCTCCCTTCGAGTTGAAACTGAACAAGCCGGCGTTCACCTTATTGGCCTGGGCGAAGGCCTGGCGCATATCGTCCATGATGCCGGTGTAAGTGGCCGGGTTGGAGCGTGGATTCGTACCTACCGCCGATTGGTCAACCACGATGGCATCGGGGAACTGCGCCACAAATGCCTCGCCAATCAGCGAACTCTTGCCGGAACCGGCGACGCCAGTCACCAGCGTCAGCACACCCACCGGGATGTTCACGCTCACGTTCTTCAGGTTGTTGATGCTCACCTGGCTCAACTGCAAATGCTCTTTGGCCTGGCGGCACGTATCCTTGATGGGCATCGCCTCTTTCATGGAATTGCCGGTCAGCGTATCGGCCTTCAGCAAACCGTCATAGCTGCCTTCATAGACGATCTCGCCGCCCCCCGCGCCGGCGTGCGGGCCGAGGTCTACAATGTGGTCGGCCACCTTGATCACATCCGGGTCGTGCTCGACAACCAACACCGTGTTGCCCATGTCACGCAGTTTTTGCAGCATTTCATTGAGTTGGTGGATGTCGCGCGGGTGCAAGCCCACGCTAGGCTCGTCGAAGATGTACATCACATCAATCAGGCTGCTGCCCAGGTGTTTGACCAACTTGACGCGCTGCCCTTCGCCGCCGGAGAGGGTATCGGTCTCGCGGTTGAGCGTCAAATAATCCAGGCCGATATCAATCAGGTTTTGCAGCCGGCGCACCAGGTCTTCCACAATCTCCTTGGCCCGTTCATCTTTGATCTCTTTGATCACCGCGATCAGATCACCCACTTCCATTGAAGAAAGCTCGGCGATGTTACGGCCGTTGATCTGGCAGCTCAGCACAGCCTTGTTTAGACGTGCGCCCTTGCAGGCAGGGCAAGGGCCTTCGGTGAGGTATTGCCTGATCTTCTCTTGCGTTTTCTCGGAGCGCGTTTTCAGGTCGCGCTCGATGTAGGCGCGGGTGAAATTGGCGATCACGCCGCGGTAGGTGCGGTTCATGCCGTCATAGTCGAACTTTTGCTCCCCGCCGTAGAGAAGCAGCGCCATTTCTTCCTCGGTGAACTCAGCCAGCTTCTTGTCGTTGTCGAAGAAGCCGCTGGTTGGGTATATGGTGTCGTCGAAGATCGGCCCCTGGAGCGCCCCTCCGTTTAACGATTTGGATGGATCGTAGAATTTTGCCACGATGGGTTGCAGCTTGCGGCCCAGTCCATTGCATTCCGGGCACATGCCGATGGGTTCGTTGAAAGAGAAGACATTGGCATAGCCGACGAAGGGGTCGCCCATCAGTGCGAACAACTGGCGCAGCAGGGTATAGGTATCGGTAATGGTACCCATGGTGGAATGCGAACCGCCGCCCAGTCGCTTTTGGTCCACGACGATGGCCATGCCCAGATTTCGGATCGAATCGGCGTCTGGCCGGGAGTAGCGAGGCAGGAAGGTGCGCACCATCATGCTGAAGTTCTCGTACAGCTGGCGCTGCGCTTCGGCAGCAATGGTGTCGAAGATGAGGGATGATTTGCCGGAGCCGGACACGCCGGTGAAGATGGTGATCTGGCGTTTGGGAATACGCAGCGTGACGTTTTTGAGATTGTTTTCGCGCGCGCCGCGGATCTCGATAAATTCTTGCTTTGGGTCTTCAGCCATTGTTGCCTCACTCATATCGTGGCCAGATAATCGGCGAGGGTTTCCAGGGCCTGCATGGCCCCGACAATGGCGCCGTACTTCACTGCCTGTTTGCGCTCAACGGCCGTTGCAAACAGCAGCTGCAAGGTGATTTTGGTTTTCCCATCCTCTTCCGCAAAGGTAATGGTGGTGCGCACAGGCTCAGGGACGTTGGCCCCGTCAGCGCCATACTCGTAGACAAGCCGCGTTGGCTTGTCTAGCTCGATGAACCTGACTTTGAAGGGCATTGAGGAGCCATTGTGAACAGGCTGGCTATAACGCCAGACGCCGCCGGGTTTCACATCCATCTCGTGTGTGGCAGCGCCTTTTGGCGCCCACCATTGTTCAATATGCTCTTGCTCCGTAAACGCCGCGAAGACGAGTTCGCGTGGGGCGTCAATCAGTCGCGTGACGACAATTTCCCGATCGGCCACTGTTTTTGATGTCATCTCATTTTCCTTTTGCGGTGAGAGTCACTTGCGGAAGTGACTCTCACCGCAGGTCTTCTTGAAGCTGGCGCAAATAAGCTTCCAGGCGGTCGAAGTTTTCTTCCCAATTCTCGCGATAATGCTCCAGCCATTCGGAAGCGTCTTTCAACGGCTTGGCTTTCAATTGGGCGGGCCGCCACTGGGCTTCACGCCCGCGTTCGATCAATCCGGCATGTTCCAGCACTTTCAGGTGTTTGGAGATGGCCGGCATACTGAGCGCAAACGGCTCGGCAAGCTCCTTCACTGTTGCCGGCCCCTGCGCAAGCCGCGCCAGCATAGCCCGGCGGGTTGGGTCTGCCAGAGCGGCAAAGGTCAGGCTAAGTGGATCGTTCACAGTCCGAACACCTCGTGATTAACTAATTAGCTAAATAGTAAATAAAATTTGACGAAATGTCAAGCCGAATTTTTGATAGGCTGGGCTGGCTTTTTGTTTTTTGACGCAAAGGGAGTTATAGTTTAGAACAAAAGTTCTTTCTTGGGCTGCAAGCGTGTCTTTTAGGAGGCAAAAATGGCTGTTATAGACCTGTATTTAAGTTTCTCCGGCAACTGTGAAGAGGCGTTTAATTTCTACAAAGCGGTATTTGGCGGCGGCTTTTCCGCGCTAAGCCGCTACAGCGACATGCCCGGGGGTGAAAACGGGACTGAGGATTCCAACCACGCCTTCGCCGCAACCGACGCCAACAAGATCATGCACATTCGTCTGCCCATTGGCCAGGGAGCTACCTTAATGGGCAGCGATAGACCGGCCGGAGCGGAAACGGCCGTTGTCGGTGACGTGTTCTCCATTTCCATCGCTCCCGCCAGCGAAGAAGAAGCGCTCAGGATATTCAACGAGTTATCAGCCGGCGGCGAAGTGACCATGCCCCTGGAAAAGACTTTTTGGAACGCCCTTTTTGGCACGCTGACCGACAAATTTGGCATCCAATGGATGGTCAATTACGAATATGGGCAATAGCCAGACGGCTTCAGCGCTGTAGATCAGCAATGAATAGACAAGTTCATAAGGAAGGCAAACAAAAGCATGAGAAAATTAAAACTTCAAGTACAAATGACCGCTGACGGCTACATTGGCGGCCCCAATGGTGAAATGGATTGGGTGACTTTACCCTGGACAGACGACATCAATAACCATGTTGACGCCATTTTAGAGTCTGTGGACACCATTGTGTTGGGCCGAAAGCTGGCCGAAGGCTTTATTCCTTATTGGGCAGACGTAGCCGCCGATCCCGGTAATCCCGAAGTTGAATCAGGCAAGAAATTTACCGATACGCCCAAAGTTGTTTTTTCCAAAACAGTTGAGCAGTCTAAGTGGGAAAACACGGCCGTAGCCAACGGCGACCTGGTTGAAGAAATCACCAGGCTGAAACAACAAGAGGGCCAGGACATCTGCGCCTTTGGCGGGGCGACTTTTGTTTCGGCTCTCATCAAACATGGGCTGATTGACGAGTATCATCTATTTGTAAACCCGGCGGCCATTGGCAATGGATTGCCCATTTTCCAGCAGCTTGACAGCAGGCAAAATCTGAAATTAGTAAAATCCGTGGCCTTTGACTGCGGAATTGTTGTCCTCAATTATGAGTTGAAACGCGATTAAAGGAGGCATAATCGTACAGCGGAAATCACCCCAGACAATCTCCCAAACTCCTCCGCAAATCCCCGTTAATTCGACTCATTGCAACTGCAAAATCTTTGACAACCCCTTTCAATTTCGGCTTATCCAAGCGAGGAAAAGATGCCCCACCCATTAGTAGTACAACTACGTTTCACTCGCGGCGAATTTCAACGCGCCCTGAAAAATGTTACCCCCGAGGAAGCCATACGCCGCTTTGAGCCAATCAACTGCATTAGTTGGATCATTGGTCATTTGGCCTGGCAGGAGCAGCTATACTGGCTCACCCATGCGCAAGGTATAACGCCGGCGCCCGAAGTGAACGCCTGCGCCAGCGGCCAACCGGCCAGCGCCCCGCCGCTGGATGAGATGTGGGCCGCCTGGCGGCTGGTGACACAAACGGCCGATACCTGGCTGGACACCCTCGACACGGCCCAATTGGAAACCCACACCCTCAAGCGCATCAAACCCTATGAACCTTATAAAGAGAGCATCGGCACGCGCCTACGCCGGACGACCTACCATTACTGGTATCACACAGGCGAATCCCAGGCCATTCGCCAACTGTTGGGTCACACCGGTCTGCCCTCTTTCGTAGGCGATATTGGCGGCAAAGCGCCCTACATTCCGGAAACAGAAGATGAGACCGATATTTAGAGTAGGAGAGGAATAAGATGGGTACACTGATTTACGCAATGATGGTATCGCTGGATGGTTTTATATCAGGACCGGATGGCGAATTGGATTGGCACGTTATTGACGAGGAATTACACCGGCACTTCAACGACCTGGAAAGCGAGATGGAGATGCTGCTGTACGGCCGTCACCTCTACGAGACTATGGCCGCTTACTGGCCTACAGTGGAGCAGAATCCATCAGCCTCGGATGCTGAGGTGGCATACGGCCGTATCTGGAACGCTAAACCCAAGATCGTGTTTTCCAAAACTCTGGATAAGGTCGAATGGAACAGCCAACTGAGCAGGGAAGTCGTTCCCCATGAAATCAGGCGGTTGAAAACCCAATCAAGACAAAACCTCTCCGTGGGCGGGGCAGAGCTGGCCGCCACTTTCCACCGGCTTGGCCTGATTGACGAGTATTGGCTGTACGTCAATCCGGTTGTGGCGGGCAGGGGCAAGCCGATGTTTTTAGGTGTGGATAGTGTGGCGCGTTTGCGGTTGGTGGAAACACGGCCGTTTCACAGCGGCGTCGTATTGCTGCGCTACGAAGCGGTCAATGAAGCGGAAAATGAACTGCCGACCGGCATAGGCAAACCGGCCGAACAAGCGCTGGCCGTCACTGGCTACAATCGGCTTGAGCAGCTCGCCCAGGTCAGCGAGACAGAAATTCTGAAGCTGCACGGCGTCGGTCCCAAAGCGGTCGGTCTGCTTCGTCAGGCTCTAGCCGCCAAAGGTTTATCATTTGCTAAATAATGGAGGAAAAAATGAACAATTATAAGCAAAAAATCACCCCTTATCTCTGGTTTGACAGTCAGGCTGAAGAAGCCATGAACCTGTACACCTCCCTCTTCAATGACGGCCGGATCGCGGCGATCAACCGTTACCCGGAAGGGTTTGCAGAAGGGCCACTGGCCGGCATGGAGGGCAAGGTAATTCACGCCGTTTTTGAGCTGGCCGGTTATCAGTTCATGGCTATTGACGGCGGCCCCCTATTCAAATTCACCCCGGCCATTTCTTTCTTCGTCAATTGTGATACCGAAACCGAAATTGATACCCTGTGGGGCGCTTTGTCGGCGGGCGGAACAGCGCTCATGCCCCTGCAAACTTATCCATTCAGCTCCAAGTTTGGCTGGGTCCAAGATAAATACGGCCTGTCGTGGCAGTTGAATCTGGGCCAAAGCGAACCCAAACTCACCCCATTTTTGCTATTTGTCGGCGAGCAGAACGGGCGGGCGGAAACGGCCGTTAACGACTACACCACTCTCTTTGAAAACGCCGGAATCAGCCATCTCGTCCGCTTTGAGGCTGGCGAACCGGGCAGCGTCGAAGGCGCTGTCAAGCAAGCCGCCTTTACCCTGCACAGCCAACCCTTCCTGGCCATGGACGGCGGCCAGGCTCACCCGTTTACCTTCAACGAGGCCATATCCTTTTACGTGGATTGCGACACGCAAGAAGAGGTTGACCATTTCTGGTACGCCCTCTCCGCCCATCCCGAAGCCGAACAATGCGGCTGGCTTAAAGACAAGTATGGCGTCTCCTGGCAAATTGTCCCCGCCGCCCTGGGTGAATTGATGAACGACCCCGATCCGGAAAAATCACGCCGGGTTATGGAAGCCATGCTGCAAATGAAAAAAATAGAGATCGAAGGATTACAACGGGCATATGAGGGGTAAACACGTTATACACCAATACGGCCGTTTACCTGAACGCCTGCCCGCTGCCCTCAACGACCAGCCGCCAACCCCGTGGCCCTACGGCCGTTACCCGCTCCAATCCCGGCACATCCATCTCTTGCCATAAGCCGCCCGGTTTTTGCACCAGGTAGGGTCGGTCTACGGCCGTTAACAATGGCCGGTCGTTGGCGCTGTCTCCCAGGCCGATGGTCGTGACGTGGCCGAACTTCTGCCGATAGAGGGCGGTCAGATGGGTAACGGCCGTGCCCTTATCACTGCCTGCCCCGGTTACAGTGTGGAACTTGCCCCCGGAAACGATGGTCAGCCCTTTGGCCGCCAGGGCCGTTACCAACTGCGCCAGCTCTGGCGCAGCCAGCGGCGTGACAATGGTCTCGCTGTACTCGCGCTGTTGGGCGCGGAGTGCGGCGGCTTCGTCCAATCCGGTGATGGTGGCGACCTCAGCGCCGCTGAGGTCGGCGAAGCCCTGGAAGACCAGCCCGGTTTCGTGGCGCACGGCCGTTAACGCCGCCTGAATGGTAACGGCCGTAACACCCAACTCAATCACCTGCCAGTCGCCTATCAGCCGATGGGCAAATTCAAAGGGCAGCAGCTCCGGTGGGATAAAGATGGCGCTGCCATTTTCGACAATAAACGGATCGTCAATGCCCAGGGCGCGCCGCAGGTGTACCTGCTCGGCGCGGGTTTTGGAGGAACAGAGGATGAGGGGGATGTGCCGGGCGAGAACGGCCGTAACTGCCGGCGCGGCCTCGGCAAACGAATAGGTCGTCAGATCAATGAGTGTGCCGTCAATGTCCGTAAAGATGATCAGTTGAGACATAGCTGTGCGTGCGGTCAACACTCCCTACGCCAACCCTTCGTAGTAATGGATCAGGAATTCGCTTACCCGCTTGCGCGTGCGCGCCCAGTTGAGCGATTCGCCAATGCGCGTCAGCCCCTTTTCCACCTGGCGCGTTACCAGCAGTTGCCGGTTCAGCAGAGCCGAGATTTGCGCCTCGTCGTAGTGGCGGGCCAGTGTCGCCTCCCGCCCTTTCAGCCGGTGCAGCAGCGTCAGTTGCGGCACATCGGGGGCGCGCTGCGCCAGTTGTTCTTGCAAAATGTAGGCTTCGCTGCGGATGGCTTGCAGCGCCAACCCCAACTGTTCGGCCCGCCGTTCCTCGGCGGCGACTTCTTCTTCGGTGAGCAAGGGGGGGAGTTTGCGCGTTGGCCCGCTTTCCAACCCGGTCAAGGGGGTCAGCAGGGGCAGCACGCGGGTGACATGATGGCTGAAATCGCCAATCAGGCGGTCGGCCACCAGCCGGGCGCGAATGGTGACAATCTCTTTGCCCCGCGCCTGCACGGGAATGGCGCCCTCGTGCAGCGGCAGTATGGTTTCGTTTTCTTCGTTGAGATTGGTGCGCCAGACGGCCGTTACCGCGGCGCCCAGTTTTAATATGCCAGAGGCGGGTTGGTCCAAAATATTATAGAAACGAATGATGAGATCACGGCCGTCTTCCGATTGCTTGAGCGCCGTCAACTTAAACGCGCCAAACGGCTCCTCCGCCAGCCAACTAAAAAAGGAGAACGCCTCCGGCAGCAGGCCGGGATGACGATCACTCTGTACGGCGCGAAATTTCAACGTGTGCCGGTCCGATTCAAAGTAGGGATTGGCCGCAGCCAGGTCCGCGCCGTGCGGATAGATGGCATATTCAAATGTTTGCGTGCCCAGACATTGCGCCTCTGGCGTGAAGATGTGCGGCCCCACGTCGCCTTCGCGGGTGAGCAGATCGGGCCGCGCCAGCCAACCAACGCCGCGCAGCAGGGTCAGGGCAATGCCGTTTTGCTCTGGAATGATTTCATATTCGCTCAGGCCACGGCTGAAAATGCTCAGGCTGCGCCTCTCGCCGGCCAGGGTAATGAAATTCTGGAAGGGACGGGTCTGCACAGGAGTTGTGTAGCGCCCGGCCAACATCAGGCCGTGTAAAGCGGCTGGTACGTCGTGGTTTGTTTGCTCCAGGATGGGGAAGCGGGCCACGTCGAAGGGCATGCCTGACAGCGAGTGATCGGTCTGGATGCCGCTGGGGAAGATGACGCGCAGGCGGTGGTCTTTGACGCAGTTGTGAACGGCCGTTTTGATTTCCACATGCCCGGCGTTCGCTGCCAGCTCCACAAAGGAGATAATGGTCAGAGGGCTGGTCTTGCTGCTGCGCATTTGGCGGTCGGCTGTCAGGCCGCGGGGCAGCTTCAACTGGAGTTCGATGCGAAAACGGACCAGCAGCGGCCCGGCCAGTTCCAGGCTAATGGTCGCTTTTTTGTTGCGACTGGTGAGGAGCTGGTCTTGCGCCGGATGGGAATAATCGTAGGTATCGCCGCTGTCGCCGCCATCTTCAAAGTAAGCCAGGTTTTCATACCGGTCGTCGTGAACTTTTTCATGGATGGTGAGCGTGCCGTCGGGGTTGATCCAGACGCGCAAATAGTCATTTTCCAGACTGTTGTCGGCGGTGGAGGCGCCGGCGTGGAGGTGGGCGGTGGCTTCGCGCCCGCCAGGCACCACATAATACGTGCGGTAGCCAACGGCCGGAATTGCGGTGGGCGTCCACAAATACAGATCCACTTTGCGGCCGATGCGGCTGACAAGCTGATAAGGGATGACCTGGCCCTGGCTGTCGCGGATGTGGAAGCTGTCTAGCTCCTCAGGCAGTTCCAGCGTCAGGCCAACGATTTCGCGGCGGGGGCGGGAGGAGGGGTTGAAGATGGTAACGGCCGTTTCCCCTTCCCCCGCCGACGTATCCACCGCCTGCACAATCGCCCGCAAACTTTCGGACGACATCACCTGCGCCATGCGGTTGACTTCGGTAAAGCGTGCCTGCATGTCCTGGGCAATCGGGTCAATACAGCAGCCGCACAGGTCGTCGTGGGTGTGATTGAGCAGCAGCATCTTCCACGCCTGCTCAAAGCGCTCTTGAGGATAGTCGAAGCCGTAGGCCCAGGCAAAGGCGTTAAACTTTTCCGCCCAGCGCTCTAATTCCCGCTGGCAGTTGTTGTTTTGTTGGTTAAGATAGCTGCGACTGGAGTAGACGCCTTTGAGAATGGGGGCATAACGGCCGCTGTAGAAATAACCCCGCAGGGTGGGCAAATCGGGATGGTGCTGGCGAATGGTTTGCAGATAGTCGGGTGGGGTGGTTTGCACGGCCGTCATCTCTGGCCCAATCTTCGTATTCACCTCCGCCAGAATAGGCAGCACGTCATCAGGCTCCGGCACTTGTTCATAACCATTCATCAGCAACACATTGGGCGTGGTGGCAAAATGACGCAGCAGCTTCGCATGGCTCACAATACGCTCTCCGGCAATCTCCCGCGTCAGCCCCAGCGCCATCGCATTGCGGTAACTATCCAGCAGATACACCCCTAAAATGCGCGATCCATCCGGCGCTTCCCACCAGAATTCCGTCTTCAGCTCGTCGGCCGGCATCTCCACCCCGCGCCAGACAAACGCCCCCTCAATGCCAAAGCCGCGAAAAATCTGCGGCGCCTGGGCAATCTGGCCGAAGTTGTCGAGCAGCCAGCCCGCCTTCATCACCGGGCCAAAACTGCGCGCCATTTTGTCGCCGATGAGCAGATTGCGCACCAACGCTTCACCGCTCACCAGGCTCCAATCGGGCTGTAAATAAGCCGGGCCAATTTGCAGTTGTCCCCGTTGGGCAAAGTGGCGAATATCGCGCGCGCGAACCGCCGCCTCGTCGGGCGGTAGCTGCGCCAAGTAATCTTCAATGATCAGCGTTTGCCCATCCAGCACAAAACGATAGTCTGGTTCGGCTTCTAGCCTGGCCAGCAAGTTGTGGAAAAAGGCGGGCAGCCAGCGATTGGCATAACGCGCGGTAAAAATCCACTCCCGATCCCAATGGTTATGGGTGATCAAATGGATGGTCGTTGGTTCAGCCATAGGTACTCCTTTAAGTGAGGATAGACGCTTGAAAACTCGTCCGGTCCGGTCGGAACTCAGTGATTTTCTGCTAAAGCGGGCCTGATCTTGGGCAGCGATTTATGCTCTCTGACGGGGACGAGCATGGCGGCATAACGCCGTTCGGCCAGGGCCTTGTGGAAGGTAGCCAGGTCTATCTGCCACAGCGGTGGATAATAGGTTGTATCGGTCGGCTCTTCAGCTTCGCCCAATAATTTGTAGGCTCGCATCTTGTCCAGCAGCTCTTTCTTCAGCTTTTGCGGGCAGATAGGCGAATGGTAGATCACCTGCATGGCGGCATAGGTCATATCCTCGATATGCTCCTCACCCTTGTCGCTGTCGTGCATGTGTGGATTACGCGAAGCAATCTGGAAGATTTCGACGTGTTCCTGTATGAGATTTTTGCGTAGGGTGGTGCCCTGAAGGCCGCCAAACTGCTCAAACAGATTGATAAAGTGATAAGGCTCAATGGAGTAACCGGCGGAATAACGTAACTGCATTGCCAGATCCATCGTCAGAGCGTGTTCACCCGCATTGCCGGTGCGGATGATTTCTGTCTCAAAGCCGGTGTATTCGGCCAGCAAATTGTTCAGCAATTGATTGGTATTGCGTGACGTGCGGCCCCATTTGGCAAAAAACAGGGCGTCGGCGACGATTTTGGGCTTGCTGTGCCAGGCGATGCGCGTCATGGCGTAGCGGGATTTGCTCATGACAAAACCAGCGGCATATTCATGCACATATTCCAACACGGCGCCGGGGAAGTAATTATCAGCGTCTACAAAGCCGATATATTTACGGCCGGCCAGCCGGGCCAGCATCGTCGCCATAATCATGCCTTCCGCTTTGCCGCTGCGCACCAGGCCGGTGTCTGGGTCTAAAATGGCGTCATAGCCGACGCAGCGAAAGGCTTCGGCAACGGCCCGGTCTTTCTGATGGACGACGATGATTTGCTTGTTGGTGAATTGGGAAAAGCGGGCAAAGGCTTCTTGCTCCAAAGCGAAACGATCAACCGGGTGGCGGGGGCTGTTGGAGGCGATGATCACCAGGCAGTGGTTGGGGATGCCGCACAAAACGCCTTCCACCAGTTTGATCCGCTCGCCCTGCATCGGCACAACGATAGCCATTTGCTGTTCAATGTCGTGAAGCTCTTCGTAGGAAATGCGGCGAATAAGGTCTGACTCAGTGTGGATTGCCTTTTTTTGTTTGAGGCTGGCATCCAGTTCCCATACCTGCTGGACGCTGTGAATGAGAACAGCGCCAAAACGCTCGCTGTCTTGGGGTATGGCAATACGCATGTTTACTTGCTCCTGTAGTGTAACGGGTAGTCTGTTGCTGGTTTGTTAGCTGGTGGACCGATCGGTTGAATAATGAACAAACGAACCCGACAAGACTTGCACGGAGTCTTGTACTCTTGGATAGGATGTTGTTGATCTTAATAGTAGTAAACTTTGGCTATTTGTGCCACCTGTGCAAAGAGCCTGTCGTGTCTGGCTCACCCTGGTCTGGCTGACCGACGGCGATCTGTTCGTCTCCCTGGCGCGGGACGGCCGTTTCCTGGGCACAACTGGGGGCGCTAACCTGGCCCGAACAGGCGGCGGTGATTGGTTTTGATGGGGCAGTTAAATTGTGGGACGTGGCCGCGGGCATAGAGGCAGACTCTTAATTGCACCGGGAATCTGCGTATTTGCGCGCCTTTTTTGCCAACGCATCGTTTATAATGTCTCCTGACAAGTCGTAACGCACCTGCACGGCCCTGGCCTACTACCTTCATCGCCCAATCCAACAGCGACCACTATGCCGCTATGTTCGACTATCTGCGGATGCCGCTGACTCCCCATGCCGGTTTTGTGATGGACGGGCAGTCGTTTGGCGTTTTTACTCACGATTGGCTGGCGGCCTTGGGCGTGGATAACTCTCTCTGGGTCTGGCCTGTGACGTTGCCCGAACCAGGGCAATGATCGCGGAGGATCCAATGAAGGCTTTTCCCCTATGGTTGACTTTTGCGCCTTGAACGCGCTCTTTTGTGGAGGAAACAGATGATGCCCAGATTTCTGTCAGGATTCATCTTGTGGCTGGCGGCTGCTCTGGTTGCCTGCGCGCAAAGCAATGAGCCAACTGCAATCGGCACAACGGCCGTTCCCCCCATCATCGAAGTGCCCGTTGAGATTATCACCCCGGAACCAACGCCGACAACGGCCGTTTGCACCCCGCTGCCCGACGAGATGCGCATCCACATCCGCCGCGCTGGCGACCTGCACGGCGCGTTTGAAGTAGCAGGATTGCAACCCGGCGAACGGCCGTTACTCCTGCTCACGGCCCAAGCAGCGACGGGAAGCTGGCGGCAGGAAACCCAGCCTGACACAGCCGTTGGGGCAGACGGCCGTTTCCAGGCCCGATTGGATTTCCGGAATTGGCCCTCGGTTGAAGGCTATCAATTTGCCGGGCGGCTGATTCACGACCGCGGCGTGGCCTGCTTTGAATTTTCCTTACCCCTGACTGAGGCGGGAGAAAGCGGCAGAGTGGAAAACGGCCGTTTCCTGACCGCCCCCGTCTCGTCCATGCTCTTGTCCCTGGCCGACTATCCCCCTGGCGAAACGCCCTATTTCATAACCGAGGGAGATTTTTGGTTGGTCCATACTCCGGCCGGCCAACTGATAGCCTTTGCCGCGACGTCGCCTGATTACCGCCCCGATATTGGCCTGGATGCCTGCCGCTTCACCTGGGCGGAAAGCGTCGGCCGGTTTGTAGACCCGTGTTCCGGCGATGAGTGGACGTTAGACGGCCGTTTCAGCCTGGCGCATTCATCGGAGCGATGGAGCGACCGCGACCTGGACCAGTACAGGATTTTGCGCATTTTGGAGGAGGAAGGCGCGGTCAACGTGCAATGGGATCGTCGATTGAGAGGGCTGTCTTACACGGAACGGCCGTTGGCCGCAGACGCGCAGTTGGGGGTGATGGTGACAGTCGTCGCGGCGATCTTCACCCCATCCGGCGCGACCATCGGCACGTTGGCGCAGGTATCGCCAACATGGGGCATGGACCCCAGCGCCTTTCCGCCGCAGCAGGCTCTGACCTACGCCACGTTTCCCGATTCGCTCATAGATGACCAGGGACGCGCGATACCGTCCGTTGGCCACCAGGAGGATTCGCTGTTTTTGATTCGCAATCCGGCGGTTTGCGACAAACGATGTATAACCAATGGGAACCAGTCGCGCCCGACGCCGAGGTTGTGACCGCCACGCTAACCATTGACCTCTCCAATCTCTATCGCCAGATTATTTTGCCACTAGAGTGGGCATCCCATCAGCCAGGCGATGCGTGGGAGGTAGACCTGCCGTTGACCATAGGCCACGCCGCCGCCCGGATTCAGCAGGTGGAATGGCTGGCGACGCTGGCCGATGGCCGCGCCCGCCTGCGTCTTACCGTCGCCGACGAAAGCCCCGACGACATCCGTCTTTACTGCTTGCACCTGGACAGCGAAGACCCCTGGCAGCGGGCTTGCGCTAACTTCGACGGTGCGTTAACGGCCGTTGTCCTCACCCAGCCAGGCGAACCAGTGACCCTCCACCTCCGCGCGTCGCTGGCGTTACAACGGCCGTTTTCACTGGTTCTCAGCGTGACCGGGCAAGAGTAAACCCGCTTCCTGTCCTCACCCTCCGTTGCCGCTGCAGTTTTTGGCAAAGCTACATGTTCGGAAATGCAGAAATGGAAAAGCGGTAGTATAGTGGGTTTTCGCTCATTCATACCCAATATGTACGGGGATTGAGAAGGGAAAATGAGGTGGGAAACGGCCGTTTTCCCGCAAATAATAAGCAAGCAAGAAAACGGCCGTTTCCCACCCCACATCACTGATCTTCCTAACGGACCAACACCGGCAAATACAGTTGCAGCGGCTCAAACTCATACGCGCCGATGTCGCAGCGAGCTTGCCCGTTCAGATCCCCATCCACCGGCCGGGCCACGCCCCGCTGATCGGCTGCCGTCTGGCAGGTTCCGGCGTCAATGGCCGGACTGCCGCCGCGCAGAGCGGCCGTGGGCGGCGCGCCTTTGTCGGACAGCAAGGGCAGCAGGCGCGGATTCTGGCCGATGATGTTGCCCACCGTGTTGCCGCTAATGGCGCAGCCGCTGATGTTGTCAATCAGGTTGTAGCCCTGGGAGGTAAAGCCGTAACCACAATTGGGGCCGGCCGCGGCGGCGCTGTTTCCGGCCAGAATGGTGTTGCGCAAGGTAAAGTTAGCCGGACCGCCATTGAGTCCGCCGCCGCTGCCGGTGGCCTGGTTGCTGCTAATCGTCACGTTGGTCAATGTGTTCGTACCACCGCCGCCAATGCCACCGCCGCTGGCCGCCCGGTTGCCGCTGATGGTGACGTTGGTCAGGGCGGCTGTTCCCTGGTTGTGCAGGCCACCGCCTGACTCATCACTGCGGTTGCCCACAATGGCGCTGTGGCTCACGATCAGGTCGCCCTGGTTCCAGATGCCGCCGCCTGTGGCCGCGTCGTTGTGGCTGATGGTGACGCCGTTAAGGGTCAGCGTCCCGTTGTTCAGCACGCCGCCGCCAAAGCCGTCCGGCTCGCTGCCGCGGGTGAGGGTGAGGTTGTTGAGGCTGACGTTGACGCCGCTGTTGATGGTCAGGATACGGCCGTTACCCTGCCCGGCCAGAATCGTCTCCCCCTGCCCCAAGCCGGTAATCGTCACGTCGCCGGTAATGACCAGGGGCGCATCCAGCAGATAGGTCTGGTGGTCAAGGGCGATGGTCTGATGGCCGGGCGTGGCGTTGGCCTGCTCGATGGCTGCCCGCAGGCTGCACACATTGTCGGCCGTGCGGCATTGGCCGTCGCCGGGATTGGCGTCTGGCGCGTCGGTGATGGTGGTGACGATGAAATTGGCCGGGGCGACGACGGTGGTCAGGGCAAAGCCACCCTGCGTCTCCGCCTGGTTGGCCTGGGCCAGTTGGAAGGAGGCCTCGGTTTCCAGCCGCGCCCCTGGGGTTAGCTGACTGCTGAGGGTGGTGTTGATCTGGATGACGGCCGTTTCTCCCACCGGCAGCGCATTCATCTGGCAGGTCACTACCTGTGCCGCCCGGGTGCAGCTTCCGGCGCTGCTGCTGGCCGACACGTAGGTCAGCCGCGCATCTAGCGTGGCGCTGACTACCAGGTTGGTGGCAGTTAGCCCTGCGCCCGCTGTCGGTGGGTTGTTGTGCAGCGATAGGGCGTAGGCCAGCGGTTGGCCGATGGCTGCCGGGCTGGAGGCGGCGGCTACGTCGAGCAGCACGTCTACCATGGTGGAAACGGTGACGGGGATGGGGTGGCAGGTGGTTTGGGATACGGCCGTTGGCGCTTTGTTGCCATCATCGTCCACCGTTACCTGGTCGGTGACGCAAATTTGCACAGTGAAGCCGCCGTTTTGCGTGAAAACGTGTTCGGCCGTGACTGAACCGTAGCCGCCTACGCCCTGGTTGAGCAGGGGACCGGTCACGGTACCATCCTCCAAAATGCGCCCTTCCGGCTCTACCGGGCTGCCGTCGCCCCAGTTCACCGTCACCATATGCTGGTCGGGAATGTCGGGGTCGAAAAAGTCTACTTTGAACATCGTCTTGAAGCCGCGACCAATCTGCATATTATCCAGCGCTGCCAGGCGGGTGAGGTCAAAGCCGCCACCCAGCCGGTAGGCGAAGTTCTGGTTTTCCTCCGGGAAACGGGGCGCGTCGTGGACGGCGGCGATGGTCATGGTGATTGTTTCTGGCGTGGAGTGGGTACGGCCATCGTAAGCGACAAAGGTGAAAGTGTCCACGCCGTTGTAATCTGGATTGGGCGTGTAGGTGCGGCTGGCCCCACTGCCGCTGATGATACCATTCGTCGGCGGCGTGGCAATCTGGAAGGTCAGCGTATCCAGCGGCTCGTCGGGATCGTAACCGCTCAGGGTAACGGCGACCGGTACGTCCTCGTTCGTGGCAAAGGTCAACTCCCGGTCGGCCTGCGGCGGGCGGAAGTTGCGGCTGACGGCAATTTGCACCGTCGCCGGGTTGCTGCTGGCCAGCCCATCGGTCACGCCAAAGGTGAAGCTGTCCGTGCCCA
Organism: Candidatus Leptovillus gracilis; assembly: GCA_016716065.1. Lineage (NCBI taxonomy): Bacteria > Bacillati > Chloroflexota > Ardenticatenia > Promineifilales (SeqCode) > Promineifilaceae (SeqCode) > Candidatus Leptovillus > Candidatus Leptovillus gracilis. Next base: position 37,961 of record JADJXA010000016.1, read on the forward strand.
CAAAGTTGTTGTCCGACTGGTAGACAACGCGGGCGCTGGTGGGCGAAAGGGGCGTCAGCGGCGTGGTCTCGAAGACGTGCAGCAGATCGGTATTGTCGTCCAGTACGTAGAAATGGGTGGAGTTGACAGTCACCTGCTTGGGCTGGCCAAAATCGCCCAGGACAAAGCAGGAGCCGTCGCATTCGGAAATGGCCTGCCCGGCGAAGTGGCCTTCGGGGGTAAAACGCTGCACTCGCTGGTTAAAGTAATCGGTGACGTAGAGGATGTCGTTGCCGTCCAGGGCAATACCGCGCGGGCTGTGGAACTGGCCGGGGCCGCTGCCGTAATTTTGGCCGCCGCTGTTGATGCCGCAGGTGGTATCGGTACAGCTAAAACCAAAGCTGCGCTGGTGGGCGATGTCACAGCCGGGGCCAAAGTCACATTTGCCCAGCCAGCCGATCAAATCGCCCGGGGTGAAATTGCCCTGAGCATCCAGGGCAGCCGAGCCCCATTTGTAAATGCGGTTGATGCCGCTGTTACCCGTTCCTTTACCGGCCGCGGCGTACAGGTTGCCAGCGGAATCAAGGGCCAGGTTGGTAAAGACCACGTTGGGGATGGCGTAATTAGCCAGCAGCGTCGGATTACTGGGGCCAGTGGTATCGTACAGGTATAACTGGGCCGAGCCGGAAAGGATGGAGCCGTTGGTGACGTAGAGAATGCCTTGCTCGTCTATCAGCGCATGTTTCGGCGAGTAGAATTGCGGCGTGGCGTTGTCCATGCGATATTGAGCGATCAAATTCAAGTCCATGTCGTATTGACGCACCCAGCTCGCTTCGCCAACGCTAGGGCTGTGGCTGGCGGCTATGAGGGTGCCCAGACGCCAATCCAGGTAAATACCCTTCGTGTCAAAGCTGGACTGGACCTGGTCCCAGGTACCATCAGGCCGAAAAACGGCCAGGCGGTAACTCTGACTGATGTCTCCAGATTGTAGACAGTAGATCATGCCCTGATCGTGGACGTAGACGACGCCCTCATCGTTGACGGCCATGAAGGTGGCGTTTACCGGCCAGTTGGTGGGTACGTACTGCTGCCGGTGATCGGGGTTCTGGCAGTATTCGGTGAAGGAGATCTCCTGGAAATTAGCCAGGCGGTAATCCTGAATGAAGTAGGGGTAGAGCGGGGCGTGGAAGAAGCCGTTCTCCGGCTGGGTTTCCAGGCGGAACCAGAGCGGGTCCTGATCGGGGTCTTGGGCGGCGAGGGTGAGGGTGATCGGTTCGTAGGCGATGGCTTGCGGGGCGTTGCCGCCGGTCTGGTTATGGGCGGTGGGCGTATTATTGGTCCCTGGCGCTTTGATGTTGATGGTTTGCACGGCCGTATCGCTGTTACCAGCGCTGTCGGTGGCGGTCCAGGTAACGGCCGTTACCCCCGCCGGAAAACGAATCTCATCCCCGGCACAAACGACGCCCGGCCGGCTGCACCCATTATGGCTGACCGCTGGGTTCAAATCGGCCAGGTCAAAAACGGCCGGGTGGCCCAGATTGAGGGGGGCAGGAATGGTCGCCGTTTCGGTGACAATCGGCGGCGGGGCCAGAATCGTGGGGGCGAGGGTGTCCACCACCGTCACCGTTTGCTGCAAAGTGGCCGCGTTAAAGCCGCCAGACAGCCCATGCGGGCCGCTGTCGCGCACTTCCCAGGTGATGGTGTAGCTCTCGTTGACGCGGGCAAATTCCGGGGCGTCTGACCACCTCAGCCGGGGGTAGGGGTCGCAGTTGTCGCTGGTGGTGATGGTCCGCTCCAAAACCGGCAGATAGGTGAGGCGGGAGACGCCCCCCGGCTCAGTCGCCTCAATGGTGACGTTGGCCATGGATGTGCCAATGGTGGGGGCCACAAAATCGGTAACGACCACGTACTGCAATTCCTCGTTATAGATGCCGTGGGGGTTTGGATTGGCGGCAACCAGGAAACGAACTGTTTGGTCGCCAAAAAACTTGGTCACCGAGAGGGCTGTTCTGAGCCTTTTGTGATCTTGCCCCAGGCCGGGGATATAGATGAAGACGTAATCCATAAAGTGGATCAGCGTTTCCCCACGCCAAACGACGTGGTTGATGCCGGTAGGGAAGGTGATTTGCGAGCCGGTAAACTGGCCGCCATGCCTCGCAGAGACATCCACGCTGGTACTCCAATGGAGCAGTTCCGGCGTGCCCAACTGACCCCAATCGGTCCAGGGGGTGAGTTCGCTGAACGGGGAGGGGAAGCCAAAGAGGTTGCTGTATTTGCCGCCCATGGCGGTTTGGGCAAACGTAGCCTGGCAGTTAGAAACGTTGGTGACGGTACGTGTGGGTGGGGGACTGAGATAGGGGGCGCAATGCTTTAAACCCAGGTTGGTCAGGTAGGTCGCGGCCGAGGGCGGGAAATCGAAAGGAGGGGGCAGAAAGGTGAAAGGGAATGAGTAGTTGTAGGCAGCGCCCTGCGGCAGAATGCAAATTAGGGCGGCGGTGTTGCTCCAGTCGCCCAGGTCGTTGATGGCGGTGGGGGCGAGGAGGGCCACGGCCGTTTCTCCCCCATTCTGCACCGGTTCCATGCGCCACAAATCAAACCCCGCCTCCCGTTCGCTGACGTGGATGATGGGCGCTTCGGCCGGCTCAGGGGGCGCTTCGGCCGGCTCAGCGGTCGGTACCGGCGTGCCGTTTTGCCCGTGCAGATGGGCGGGCAGCACTGAGAGCATGAGGATCAATATAATAAGTAGAAGGCCAATGCGTTTCATTCGTTTTCTCCATTAAAAATATCTGCCAGCAAAGCCAGCAAGGTTTCCACGTCGGCGAAGCTCTGCCGCTCCTGGGTGTCCAGCCATTGCAGGTGGAAGCGCCAGAAGCGCCGGGACTCAGCGTCATCCTGCTCTGACCAGCAGCGCAGGATTAAGGTGCGATGGTTAAGAGGGTGATTGTTCATCTGCCGTGTCTCTTTTCCGGTCATGTTTGCTATAATGACCAGATAAGCAGCAGCATACACGGCTATTCTCAATTCAGTATCAATTAGGGGTCATACCTGAAAATGGTATCTAATTTGCTAAAAAGGAGCGGGAACAATGCTTCAGGCAATTGAAGGAATGATTGACCAAGAAGGCAAGGTGCGTGTCCTAAGGAAGATCAACCTACCAAAATCACGTCGGGTGATTATTACCATACTCGATGAAGAGCCGTCAGAAGAAGTCTTTAATCTGGCTTTGCTCAGCGAATCGGCTCTAGCGCGGGATTGGGAACAACCGGAGGAGGATGAGGCATGGTCGCACTTAGCCCAGCTTCCATCGTTATAATTCCATTTCCCTTTTCAGACCTTTCTGGCACAAAACTTCGCCCCGCTCTGGTTTTAGCAGAAACTGGGCATGATGATTGGCTTCTGTGCCAGATTACGAGTAAAGCGTATATTGATCCGGTTGCTATTCGCTTGTCTCATGTTGATTTGGATAAAGGCGAGCTAAGCGCTGTCAGCTATGCTCGGCCTTTGAAGCTGTTTACTGCAAATGCAGGTTTGATAGTTAAGCGCGTAGCCTTGCTAAAAGATGACACCTTCCGCGATATTTTGACGGCTACGATTGAAGCCCTTCAGAAAAACTTACCTTCTACTTCATGACTACTCCTGAGGGGCCTCCCTGATGCTCAAGTTCCATCTGTTGGGACGCCCACAAATTAGCCTGGACGACCAGCCGGTAATGGGCTTTGCATCCGAGAAAGAACTTCTCCTGCTTTGTTACCTGCTTCTCAACCCTGGTGAACACAGCCGGCCGCAGCTCGCCGGGCTGTTGTGGGGGGAGATGAGCGAGGAACGGGCGCGGGCGAATCTGAGCACGGCCGTTTACAACCTGCGCCAACTCCTGCCCAACGCCATTGAGGCTACCCGCAAAACGGCCGTTCTCAACCCCGACCAACCCGTCTGGCTGGATACGGCCGTTCTCCAGCAAGCTCTCGACAAAAACGACGCCACCCTGGACGCCGCCGTCGCCCACTATCGCGGCCCCTTCCTCGATGGCCTCTACCCCCAGGACGCGCCCGAATTGGAAAGCTGGCTGCAACAAGAGCGGGAACGGTGGCGGCTGCTGGCCCTCACTGCTCTGGACCATCTGGCCCAACAGCACAGCCAGACCGGGGAGTGGGACAAAGCCATCGCCAGCCTGCGCCGCCTGCTGGCTATCGAGCCGTGGCGCGAACAATCCCACCGGGCGCTCATGCGGCTGCTGGCGCGCACCGATCAGTTCAACGCTGCCCTGAGGCAGTATGAAACCTGCCGTACCCTGCTGCAAGAAGAGTTGGGCGTAGAACCAATGGCCGAGACAACGGCCGTTTACCAAAGCATCCAGGCCGCCCGCCAACGCCCCCACCCGCACAACTTGCCCCCGCAGCCCACGCCGCTGGTTGGCCGCGCCGCCGAATTGGGGCAGCTTTTCACCTGGTTCAACGACCCGGCGCGGCGGCTGATTACCCTGGCTGGGCCGGGCGGCAGCGGTAAAACGCGGCTGGCCCTGGCCGCCGCCAGCGACCAGGCTTACGCTTTTCTTGATGGCGTCGTTTTTGCGCCGCTGGCGGAAGCGACCAATCGCGCCGGACTGGTGCAGGCCATCGCCGCGGCCCTGGGGCTGACCCTGGTCGTGGGCGCGGAGCAGGCGGAACTGCTGGCCTACCTGCGCGACAAGGAGATGCTCCTGCTGCTTGACAACGTAGAGCAGGCGCTAGAACCGGCCGCCGATCTGGTCGTAGCCTTGCTAGAAGACGCGCCCCGGCTGCACCTGCTGGTCACGTCACGGGAATATCTGCAACTGCGCTGGGAGACGCGCCTGCCGGTGGCGGGACTGCCCACGCCGCCCATTGCGGCAGTGGACGTGGCCGCTTTCGACGCGGTGCAGCTTTTTGTGCAGATGGGGCAGCGGGTGCGGCCTGATTTTACGTTGGCGGGAGAAGAAACGGCCGTAGCCGACCTCTGCCGTATGGTGGAAGGCGCGCCGCTGGCGCTGGAACTGGCCGCTTCCCTGCTGGACGCCGAAGCGCCGCCGCAACTGCTGGTGCAAATCCGGGGCAGTTTCGACCGGCTGGCGACGACGATGCGCGACGTGCCCACCCGCCATCGCAGTTTGCGGGCTGTGTTCGACCATTCCTGGGCGCTGCTGACGGCGGCGCAGCAGGCGGCTTTGCCCCGGCTGGCGTTGTTTCATGGTGGCTTTACGCCTCCGGCGGCGCTGGCTGTCGCCGCTGCGTCACCGGCGCTGCTGGCAAGTCTGGCGGCCAAAACGCTCATCCGCGCCACGGGAAACGGCCGTTATGCCCTGCACGAACTCATCCGCCAATACGCTCTGGAGCGGCTGGGTGATCAGCGCCAAGCTGCTGCCGACCACGCTGCCTATTTTACCGCCCAGCTAGAACAGGCCACAGGTGCTTTGCGCGGTCCGCAGCAAACGGCCGTTGCCCGCCAACTGCTGGCCGATTTAGCCAATATTGAAGTGGCCTGGCAGGAGGGAATTAGCGCCGGAAACACGGCGCTGCTGCTGGCGATGGCCCCCGGATTGGCCCGCTTTTATGAGGTAGCCGGATTATTCCAGGCGGGCGAGGCCGCATTTGGCGCGGCTCTGGATGGCCTCGCGGCGGCCAACCCGACGCTGAAACTTTATCTTGCGGCTTTTTTGTTGGAACGGCAGGAGTACGCGGCGGCGGCAACGGCCGTTGCCGCTGCATTTGCTGCTGGACTGCCAAGCCCTGCCCTGTTGGCCCAGGCGCATCTCATCAAGGCTGCCGTTTCTTTGCGCCAGGGAAATGCAGCCGCAGCCCAGGAGACTATTGCTCAGGCGCTGGTTGAAGCTGAAGCGGCCCAAAACCCCTGGCTTCAGGCGCAGGCGTGGCGTTTGCTGGGGCAGTTGGGTGAACGAACGGGCGATTATGATCAGGCGGAACAGGCGATCCGCCAGGCGTTGACCATCTATGAGGCAAGCGGCGACCCGCTGGGGCTGGCGCGAACTTACCAGGCATTGGGGTCTGTCTATTTTCGGCGCGGGGATTATGCAGCCGCCAAGGAACTTCTGGAAAAAGCGCTGGCGATGCAGCGGCAGGTGGACCCCACTGGCCTGAGCAGCGCCCGTGTGTTGGTGGCGCTGGGCACTGTCGCCAGCAATCTGGGGCAAGAAAAGCAGGGAGAGGCGTATTTTCAGGAATCCCTGGCTGTTTTTCAGCAGATGGGCGACCGTGCCAATGCGGCGCTGGCGGCCAATATGTTGGGGCGCGGGGCGGCCTGGGACTACGATTTTAGCCGGGCGCGAACTTATTACGCGCAGGCTTTGGCCTGGTATCAGGAGATTGGACAGCGCAAGGGAATCGCGGACACCCAGCGGTATCTGGCTGACCTGGCGCTGACCTTGGGGCAATATGAAGAGGCGGAACGGTGGTTGACGGCCGTTTTAGAGACCTACCGCGCCATTCAAGACAAACGCAGCGTTGGCACAACGTTGACCCGGCTGGCTCTCGTCTCTCACTATCGGGGCGACCGGCAAACAGCGGAACAACAGGCCGAAGCGGCGCTGGCTATCGCTGCCGAAATCGGTAATCCGCTGCTGCGGGCGTATGGGTTGACCAGTTTGGGTCATGCGCTGCGGGGACAGAAACAGTGGGAACGGGCAACGGCCGTTTACCATGACGCCATTATCATCTGGCAAGCGTTAGACATGACGGGGCTGTTGGCCGAAACACAGGCCGCTCTGTCCGCTGTCTACCATGCCGCCGGACGGCCGTCCGACGCCTGGCCCCTGCTGGAAGCGGCTCTGACGTATCTGGCCAACAATCCCCAACCCGATTGCGACGCGCCTGGCGAGATGTATTTGCATTGTGTGATACTGCTGCAAGCGAAAGGCGATAAACGCGCAGAGCAAGTGCTGGCCCACGGGATAGAGATGCTGCGCCAGCAGGCGGTCGGCATTACTGACGCCGCCGACAGGACTGTGTTTCTTGATGGGATTGAGTCTCACCGAGGCCTGTTTGCTTTGCCCATAATGACCCCCAAAAATTAAACTGCATACTCAGTTCAGGCATGGTTCATTTCAAGCGTGTCATGCTGAGAGCCTGTGCTGAGCGAAGCCGAAGCATCCTCCGAAGGATCCCGTTCCTCTGGCGGCAGCGGGATGCTTCGCTCCGAAGACTCCGCTCAGCATGACAATGCAGCGCGAATTTGTAAAAAAGATGTTTCGCTTGATGAACCATGCCCATAATCGCGTTTCATACACCACGCGAGAACGCGAAAAGAATTTCGCGGCTGCATCATTGGGATGACCGACCACTGAAAAGCCCTGGACTTACCGGTGGAGTTGTTGGTAAAAACGGCCGTTCTCGGCTATCTTTACTCCCAACAACAGCATCCTACCAGCCTGTCGGAGAACTCAGGATAGGTACACGGATTGAACGGATTCGACGGATTTTTACGGATACATCACCAGAAAATCGGTGTAAATCCGTTAAATCCGTGTCATCCGTGTATCCATTTCTACTTTTCCGACAACCTGCTAGAGGCGACAAACTCCTTGGCAGATGCAAAGCAGGGACGACAATTATGGACCATGTAATAGAAACCAGAGACCTGACCGTCTATTACAACCGACATCGTGGAATTATTGATGTCAATCTGACGGTCGAAAAAGGAGAAGTGTTTGGCTTCTTAGGGCCAAACGGCGCGGGCAAGACCACCACCCAACGGGTCTTGCTCGACGTGATTCGCCCCACTAAAGGGCAGGCATTCATCTTTGGCAAAGATTGCCAAAAAGAAGGCGTCGCCATCCGCCAACGGGTAGGCTATCTGCCCGGTGAGTTGAGCCTGTACGCCAACATGAAGGCGCAAGAATTTTTCGAGATGATAGATGCGCTGTGGGGCAACCAGGGTGATAAGGCGTATCGGGATTTATTATGTGAACGGCTTAATCTGGACGCCGACCGGAAAATCCGTGAATTCTCCCGGGGAAACAAGCAAAAAGTGGGTGTTGTGGCCGCTTTCATGCACAAGCCCGATTTGCTAATTCTCGATGAGCCGACCAGTGGGCTGGACCCATTGGTGCAGCAAAGTGTGTTGGAAATAGTGCGCGAGGCGAAAGCCGACGGCCGTACCGTCTTTTTCTCGTCTCACATTTTGCCGGAAGTACAAGCTGTCTGTGACCGCGTGGGCATTATCCGTGAAGGAGAATTGGTGGCAACGCAGCGCATCGAGGATTTGGTGCGGCAGCACTTCAAGCGGGTACGGCTCGATTTTGTCACAATGCCGCCGGCTGACGCCTTTGCTTTCGACGGGGTGACAGAAATTTCCCGCGACGAGCAGGGGGTGTCTTTGGAAATCAAGGCTAATTTAAATGCGGTCATGGCAACGGCCGTTACTTACCACATCACCAACATCAAAACCGAGTCTGTCTCCCTGGAAGACATCTTCCTGGCCTATTACAGCCGGCAAAATGGAGGCGACCATGTTTAGACTGTTACGACAAGAACTCTATTTTCGGCGTAATGCCATGATCGGCTGGGGACTGGCCCTCTGCTTTTTCCCCGTGGTGTACGTCGGTTTATACCCCTCCTTTGCCGAGCAGATGGTCAATTTTCAAGCAATGATGGACCTGGCTATCTATCAGGCGATGGGTATCAGCATGGGCAGCTTCGAGGATTATATGGCTTCCACCGTCACCAATTTGGTTCCGGTGATTATTTCCATTTATGCCGTTGTCAGCGGCACCGGAACCTTAGCCGGTGAAGAGGATGACGGCCGTTTAGAGATGATCATTACGTCCCCCCTACCCCGCTGGCAAATTATCGCCACCAAAGCAATCGCCACCGGCTTTGCCCTGCTGGTCATCCTGTCCACCGTTGGACTGGCAGCCGCCTTAACCCTGGCCAATATCTCCAGCCAGATAACCACCGAAGTGCTGCCGATGAATGTCTTTGCCAGTTTGCTGGCGGCCTGGCCCCTGACGATGGGCTTTGCCATGATCAGCCTCTTCCTCGGCGCATTCACGCCCAACCGTCGCGCCGCCTCGGCCATCGCCACCGCTGTCGTACTCATTAGCTACCTGGGCAACAATCTGACTGGCATGATCGAGTCGCTGGAAAATCTCAAATGGATTTTCTTGTTCCACTACTTTGATGCTTCGGCCAATGCACTGCTCAATGGGCAAGTGGGCAGCAATGTCGTTGCGCTCCTGCTGTTCAGTCTGGCGGCGTTTGGGCTGGCGGCGTTCTTTTTCCAGCGGCGCGATATTACCGTTGGCGTCTGGCCCTGGCAAAAAGGGAAGCTGCCCGCTTAGCGATCATCGAGAAATTACATGGCCCAGATTGGACCAATCTTCAACTGGCCTGGACGCGGATGACGTGGGCTTTTACCCTGCGCCCAGGACTGGCGAGTTCGGCGGTTCGATGGCGACGCGCAGCATGGGCACGATGCTCTCCACTCTTGCAAGATGACGCCGGGCATTTGCCGCGCTTTTAGCTCCCGAAGGACAAAACTTAATTCATTCAGCGCTTCCGTCGGCCGTCTCTGGATCAGGTGTGGGGGCCACGGTTGGCGTCGCCGCTGGTGGAACCAGCGGGTCCAGTTTTGTTACTTCAATCACTTCCATCGTCAAGCCAATTTTGTCAAGAATCCCTTCATTGGATAAGGTGGCGCCAATGTTTTCTTGCAAGCTTTCTACGGCAAAAAGTGGGATAGCGCTGGTAGAGCGCACCACCAACTCCATTTGCAGCGCGCCATTTTGAAAAGAAACGATCTGCAAATCCACCAATTCCGCGCCGACCACTTCTTGTACAAGTTGGTCTGTTACCTGGTAGATGCGCGCTTCTGCTTGCCGGCTTTTCAGCAGTTCAAACGTAAAAAAGGCCAACAAGGCCGTTACCAAAACCAGTGAGAACAAAGAGACCCGGAAGGCGCGCGTTTGAATGCGCTTGCGATCCTTGCGCGTGGTGGTTGGCCGGAACCCCAATACCAGAAACATAAATGAGGAAGCCGAAGCAATGGCCACAAAGTTGGTCATAAACAGCAACAACGCGCCCAACGGTAGACGGAAGGCGTCATTGGCTAACACGGCCGTCAGACTAAGCACTGGCATTTGGAAAAGGGAAACAACGGCGGCCATCAACGTTAAGCCCACAGCTGTCAGGGGCGGAACAAGCGCCGCGGCAATCGCCACTCCCGGCAGCGCCCCGGCAGCGTCGGAACGGCACAGGGCATAGGCGGCCGCCAGACCAGAAAATAAGGCGATGCCCAGATCAATCAGGCTGGGCTGGGTGCGCGCCAATATTTCGTTGGAAAGCGGCTGGTTAAAGGTGATTAATCCGGCTATCGCCCCCACCATAATCGTCAGAATGACGCCTTGCAGTACGGCCGTAATCGATCGCTTCAAGAACCGGGCGTCGCCTAACACGGTGGCCAGCCCCACGCCGATGATCGGGGACATGAGTGGGGCTACCAGCATGGCGCCAATCACCACCGCCGGGCTGTTTACCACAAGCCCCAGCGACGCAATCATGGCGGCTAGAGAGATGAGCATATAATAATCTACGTCTGGCCGGGCATTGCGGCGAATACGCACGTAGGCATCGGCACGGTCGGTTACGCTCAGGCGGGGGATGAGCATTTGCAGACGCCAGGAAAGGCGTTCGCCGAGATTGGCAAACAGACGACGTGGTTCGCGCGCGACAGCAACTGGGCGCTTGCTCATGCGCACCACTGCGCCGGGAATATCGCCAAAAAGCGCCTTGTCTATGGAACTCTCCCGGCTGGAACCGATGATAACCAGGTCATATCCGGTGGCAGCTTCCCGAACAATGGCTTCGGATACCGAGTCTGCCTGGACCAGTTTACTTTCGATACGGCCGTTGGCATCCACAAATTCTAACAACTGCCGCAAGCGCGCATAGCCCAGGGCTTCCGCGCCAGATACCTGGTGGACCGACGCCACATACAAGACAGTTATTTGTGTGTCTGGCGTAAGCGGCAGCAAGAAGGTAAGCGCATGGGCTGTGTTTGGACCACCGGCAGTGGGCACGAGGATTTTCTTGAGACCGGACTGTCTGGGGACGGCCGTTGTTCCCACCACTTCCTCGCGGTCGCCGCGCAAGGCAATGACCGCGCAAGGAACGCGGTTTAGATCGTATCGCATTTGGCTGTCGGCATGGGCCAGCAGTAAGTCAATTCCCGCTTTGCGCGTGAGATCTACCAGGGTTTGCGTGGCGTCTGGGCCGCTAACCAATAGGGCAGTCGTGTCACAATCTGGTGGACAAACGCCTTGCGCCGCTGTTAACGTGGATTGACAGGCCGCCACCGTTTCAGCATTTTCTCCGGCAGCCAGCGCCGCAACAATCAATTGCCCATTGTTGGCGCGGGCCAACGCCAGACCCAACTGCCAGGCGCGCCCCAATTCACCCGACGGATTCAGCAAAATCAGGACGCGCCATTTTTTTTCTTGAGGAAGGACACCTGAGAGAAGTTTCATGGAGCAGAAGTATAGCCGAGATTCCAGGCTGCCGGGAGTCTTTGTCCAGATGTTCCTTAGATTTAATCGAAAACAACTTTATGTCGCGCAAAAACAGGGATTACGGCCGTGCTGCGGAACAATCAGGCGAAAGATTTTGTGACGGCCGTTTTTTCGTTAAAATACCCTTATGAACAAACCAAACTGGATAACCGTCAAAGAATATCAAGACATCACCTATAAAAAGTCCGATGGCGTAGCGCGCATCGCCTTTAACCGGCCCAACGTGCGCAACGCCTTCCGCCCGAAAACGGTCGCCGAACTATTCGAGGCTTTTGTAGACGCCCGCGAAGACACCTCCATTGGCGTGGTGCTGTTTTCCGCCGAAGGTCCGTCTGGCAAAGATGGCGTTTACGCCTTTGCAGCGGTGGCGACCAGAACACGCGCGGCCAGCAAGGCTATGTGGACGACGATGGGATGCCCCGGCTGAACATCCTGGAAGTACAGCGGCTGATTCGCTTTATGCCCAAGGTGGTCATCGCTGTCGTCCCCGGTTGGGCGGTAGGCGGCGGCCACAGCCTGCACGTCGTCTGCGACCTGACCCTGGCCAGCCAGGAACACGCCATCTTCAAACAGACCGACGCCGACGTCACCAGCTTTGATGGGGGCTACGGTTCGGCTTATCTGGCAAAAATGGTGGGGCAAAAACGAGCGCGCGAGATATTCTTCCTCGGCCGCAATTACTCGGCGCAGGAAGCCTACGAGATGGGCATGGTCAACGCCGTTATCCCCCACGAGGAACTGGAAGAGACAGCCTACCAATGGGCGCAAGAAATCCTGGCCAAGTCACCCACCTCCATCAAAATGATCAAGTTCGCCATGAACCTGACGGACGATGGTCTGGTGGGGCAACAAATTTTTGCCGGAGAGGCCACCCGTCTGGCCTACATGACCGAAGAGGCCAAAGAGGGCCGCAACGCCTTTTTGGAAAAACGCAAACCAGATTTTAAAGACATCAAGTGGATTCCGTAGCGAATATGGATACTGTCAGGTCTCCGGTGGGGCTGAACGCTTACCCCTGAAATACTCCTATAATACTTCTTCTGGCACTTCATGATGCCGTCGTTATCCGGTATGATTCAAGCATGACAGGGAAGTTAACCATGCACGAAACGGCCGTTTACCGAATTTGTATCCAGGGGGCGCTAGATGAAACCTGGACCAGATGGTTGGGCGCCGATTTGCGTGTACAAGTCCATCACGACGACCCCGAATCAACCACCACCACCCTCACTGGCAAAATAAGCGACCAGGCGGCGCTGATAGGCTTGCTCAGCAGTCTGTACAACGTGAATTTACCGCTGTTAGCGGTTGAACGGCTGGAAGCGGCCGAGACAATGAGATCATAACAAAAAGGAAGGATTTTATGGCACAGCAAAAAGATGCAACCAGGTTTACCAAGTCAGTCAACGACGCCCTACTCAGTACACTGAACTGGGACGACGTTCGGGACTTTGAGGCGTCCGGTCGAGGCTTTATCGCCAGTCTGGATGACCCGGTGATTCGGGATGAAAACGGCCGTGCCGTCTGGGATCTCAACGCCTACCTCTTCCTCGAAGAAGAGACCGCTCCACCCAGCGTCAACCCCAGCCTGTGGCGGCAGTCCCGCCTGAATGCCAACGACCACGGCCTTTTCAAAGTCACCGACGGCGTCTACCAGATTCGCGGCTTCGACCTATCCGTCATGAGCATCATCGAAACCGACAGCGGTTATCTGGTGATAGACCCGCTGATTACACCGCGGACCGCCGAAGCGGGCATGGGACTGGTCTACCAACACCTCGGCCGCAAACCCATTGTCGCCGTCATCTACACCCACAGCCACATTGACCATTGGGGCGGCGTGAAAGGGGTGATATCCCAGGCTGATGTGCAGTCCGGCCAGGTGAAGGTGATTGCCCCGGACCATTTCATGGAATACGCCATCAGTGAAAACGTCATCGCCGGGAATGTGATGAGCCGCCGCGCCAGCTATATGTATGGCAACCTGCTGCCCAAAGACCCCAAGGGACAGGTGGGCGCCGGTCTGGGGCAAACCACCTCAGCCGATGTCCCCACGCTCATCGGGCCAACCGACACCGTTACCCACACCGGCCAAACAATGGTCATAGATGGCCTGGAAATCGAGTTCCAACTGACCCCCGGCACGGAAGCCCCGGCCGAAATGAATTTCCTCTTCCCCCAACACCGCGTCTTGTGCATGGCGGAAAATGTCTCGCATAACATGCACAATCTCTACACCTTGCGCGGGGCGCAGGTGCGCAACCCCAAAGTGTGGGCGCATTATATTGACGAGGCGATTGAGCTGTTTGACGGCCGTTACGACACCATCTTTTCCTCCCACCATTGGCCCACCTGGGGGGCGGAAGCCGGCGTCGAATACTTGAAGAAACAGCGCGACATGTACAAATATCTGCACGATGAAACCATGCGCCTGGCCAATCAGGGCTACACCCTGCTGGAAATCCCGGAAATCGTCGAAAGCCAACTTCCGGCCGACTTGTTCCACGCCTGGTACAACCGCGGCTACTACGGCACTGTCAGCCACAACGTCAAAGCGGTCTACCAGCATTATCTGGGCTTCTTCGATGGGAATCCGGCCACCCTCCAACCCCTGCCGCCGGAAGCGGCCGGCAAAAAATACGTCGAATTCATGGGCGGGGCGGACAACCTATTGGCGAAAGCGCGGGAATCGTTTGACAAAGGCGAGTACCGTTGGGTCGCCCAGGTGGTCAATCACCTCGTCTTTGCCGACCCGAACAACAAAGCGGCCCACGACCTGCAAGCCGACACTCTGGAACAATTGGGCTACCAGGCAGAGTCCGGCCCGTGGCGCAACTTCTACCTCAGCGCCGCCAAAGAGCTGCGCGATGGCGTGCTTGACCTGGCCGCACCCAAAACGGCCAGCCCCGACGTGATCAAGGCGATGTCGCTGGAGATGTTCTTCGACCTGCTGGCGGTGCGCCTCATCGGCCCCAAAGCGGCCGGGCGGGTGATCACCCTCAACGCTCACTTCACCGACATCCAGGCGCAGTATGTGCTGACGGTGGAGAACGGGGTATTGCACTACGCCAAAGATAAACAAGCCGCCCAGGCCGACGCCACCCTCATCACTACCCGCACCGCCCTGGATGAAATCCTTCTGGGAGAAGCGACGCTGGCTGAAAAGGCAGCCGCCGGCCAGGCCCGGGTCGAAGGCAGCCAGGAAAAGTTGATCGAGTTCCTGTCCCTGCTCGACAACTTTGAATTCTGGTTTAACATCGTCACACCGTAGGGAAGAAGGGGAGACAAGGAGACAAGGAGAACGGGAGACGAGGAGACGTTCTCCCGTTCTCACCAGCAAAAAGGAATCCTATGGGTGATGTACTGCTAGAACTTCTGCCGGTGATAATCGGCGCGGCCGTTGTGCCGTTGTATCCCATCATTGTGCTGCTTTTGCTGCAAAGCAAAGGTGGGCTGAACAAATCGTTGGCTTTTGTCTTTGGCGGCATAGCCATGCGCCTGGCGCAGGGTGTACTGTTTGGCCTGGTTCTAGGTGCGGCCATGTCCGCCAACGGCGAAGATGGGCAACAGTTGATAGCCTCGACGCTGCTGCTGGTGGTGGGCGTTCTGCTGCTGGTGACCGCCTTCAAGAAGTGGCGCAAAGAAGAAGACCCGGATGCGCCACCGCCGCAGTGGATGACCGGCATCACCAACCTGTCGGCGCTGAAGGCTGTCGGCGCGGGAGCGTTGTTTGTGACCATTGCTGTGAAGCAGTGGGTCTTTACCCTGTCGGCCATCAGCATCATCAGCGAGGCGGTGTTGAGCAGATCAACCGGTATTGGTCTCTATCTGTTCTACATCCTGACCACCCAACTATTGGTGCTGCCACCCATTCTGTTTTACGCCATTGCACCGGGGCGGGCAGCCAAACCACTGCAAGCAGCGCAGAGCTGGCTGGAACACAACAATCGTGTCATCGTCATGACGGTGTCGTTCATTTTTGGGCTGTGGTTCTCGTATAAGGGTATCACCGGGCTGCTTGGATGATAGCGGGTGCTGGAAAACGACGTCTGACAGCGCCACGGGCAACGGCCGTTGCTGGTATCCTCTTTGCCCTGTTATTTACAAGCAGCGTTGTCCTTGTGCGCACGGCCATGCCCGGCGATCTATCCGGCGGAATAGATTGGGTAGAGCAGGGCGAGAGACAAATCGCCACGGCATTGTCGCTCATGCCCTTCGCCGGCATTGCGTTTCTTTGGTTCATCGGCGTCATACGTGACCGGCTCAGCGAAGTTGAGGAGCACTTTTTCTCCACGGTGTTCTTAGGCAGCGGCCTGCTGTTTCTGGCGATGGTGTTTGTCTCTATGGCAATTGTCGGTGGCATTTTGTCTAGTGTCAACGCCAAAAGCGACGAGCTTCTCCAACCAGACATCATCATCTTTGGCCGCGCCATCATGCTGCAAATCAGCAACGTCTACGCCTTGCGCATGGCGGGCGTCTTGATGACTTCCCTCGGCACAGTCTGGCTGCGCGGCCATTTGATGCCGCGCTGGTTGGTCGTTGTGACCTACCTGTTGGCGCTGCTGCTGCTGTTGATCACGAGTCTGAGTGTGTGGGTAGCTCTCATTTTCCCCGGCTGGGTCTTGTTCATCAGTATTTTTATACTGGTTGTTGACCTGCGCAAACCAACCGGATAAACGACCTGTCAGAGGTTTTTTATGCTGCCTTCTATGATTTCCCAGAGCGAAGTAGGGGACACCTTCTTGTTGTGGGTGGAATATGCCACCCTATTTATTGAAGCCATCGCTGTACTCATCATTGTGGTCGCCATTGTGGTGGCGCTAACGCGCTATCTGCTGCGCTACGCCAGCCAACAAACTGGCAGAGGGGAACTTTATCATGAACTCAAGGTCAGTCTGGGCAAAGCGCTTCTGCTTGGTCTGGAGGTCTTGGTGGCGGCCGACATCATTCACACCGTCGCCCTGGAAGCAACGCTGGAAAGCGTTCTGGTATTAGGGCTGCTGGTGATAATTCGTACTTTCCTAAGCTGGGCGCTGCTGGTTGAAATTGAAGGGCGCTGGCCCTGGCAGCCTACTTAACTAATTTCGGCATGGTTCATTTAAAGCTAATAGTGCTTTACAAATTTAACAAGAAGAGGTGTCATGCTGAGGTCCCCCGAAGCATCCCCCCTCTGACGGGAGCGGGATGCTTCGCTCCGAAGACTCCGCTCAGCATGACAATGCCGCGTAAATTTGTAAAGATGATATTTTGCTCGATGAACCATGCCCTAATTTCGTTTGCAACAACCCGACCTGCAAAGTGGGTTGAATTTTATCTACCAAATAAGAACAAGGAGACTATTCGTATGGCAGCATTAACCGTGTGGAAATTTGATACCGTTATGGGCGCGCAAGAAGCGCTGGACAAACTGGTTGAATTATCCAAGCAGCATCTGATTCAGATCAACGATGCGGCGATTGTTTCATGGTCGGCGGGCGCGAAAAAGCCCAAGACCCATAATTATGGCAGTATGACTGGTCAGGGCGCTGTTTCTGGCGCGTTCTGGGGCATGTTGTTCGGTTTGATTTTCTTCGTGCCCTTCTTTGGCATGGCCGTAGGCGCAGCCATGGGAGCGCTGTCTGGCAAGTTCGCGGACTATGGCATCAATGATCAATTCATCAAAGAAGTGCGCGACCAGGTGACGGAGGGCACGTCGGCGCTCTTTTTACTCACCAGCGGCGCAGTCCAAGACCGTGTGGCGGAGGCATTCCAGGGTGTTTCAGCTGCGTTGATTCAATCCAACCTGAGCAACGAGCAAGAAGCCCAGTTGATGGAAGATTTTGGCGGGTAATGTGTTTGAAAGGCTCCGGCGCTTTTCAAGCGCCGGAGCTTCTGTTGGCAATAGACCGCGAAGGTTTGGGCCTGCTAAAACGCTGCCTCTCATGAGGTCGGGCACATTGGAGGACATGGTTTTGTGAAACGACAGTTCATCAACCGCCACACCATCACCGAAGACCTGACGGCCGGGCTGGTTCTGGGCATTCAAAGCATCCCAGACGGTCTGGCGAACGGTCTGCTGGCGCTGATTAACCCTATTTATGGGCTGTATGGCTACATGATGGGCACATTTAGCGGCGCGTTTTTCACCAGTTCCGCATTCATGTCCATTCAGGCCACCAGCGCCATGGCCCTGGTGGTGGCCAGCGTACCGCAAGTGACTGAGGGGCGCAGCCCCAACGCCCCTTTATTCACCCTGGCGATTCTGACCGGGCTGCTGATGCTGTTGGCCGGGTTGTTCAAACTTGGCTCACTGGTGCGGTTTGTACCCAATGCGGTGATGACTGGCTTTGTCAATGCCGTGGCTTTACTCATCATTTTGGGGCAGTTGGACGACTTCACCGGTTACAGCAGTGTGGGGGCCAACCGCATTGTCCGCACGCTGGACCTCTTGGGCCATCTGGACCAGGCTCATTTGCCGACGTTGATGGTGGGCATCCTGACCATCATTCTGATTTTGACGCTGGAGAAGACCAGTTTGAAGTCGTTGGGCATGGTGGTGGCGATGATTGTGGCTTCGTTGGTGGTGCCGCTGGTGGGCGCGGATGAGGTGGCCCTGGTACGGGATGTGGCCGATATACCGGGGTCGCTACCCCGGCCGTTGCTGCCATCCTTAACGGCCGTTCCCGGCCTGATCATCCCGGCCATCTCGCTGGCCTTTGTCGGGCTGATGCAGGGAACCGGCATCACCCAATCCATCCCCAACCCAGACGGCCGTTACCCAGACGCTTCGGGTGATTTTGTCGGGCAGGGGGTGGCAAATCTGGTGTCGGGGCTGTTTCAGGGCACGGCCGTTGGCGGTTCCCTGTCGGCCACATCCCTGGTAATGAGCGCCGGAGCGCGCTCCCGCTTTGCCAACATTTCCGCCGGGTTGGTGATGGCCCTGGCTATTTTGCTCTTTGGCCGATTTGTGGGCGCCATTGCTATGCCGGTCCTGGCCGGGCTGCTCATTGTGGTCGGCTTCCGCACCCTGAAACCAGAGCAGATCGGCATGGTCTGGAAGACGGGTCCGGTGCAGCAAACCGTCATGGCCCTGACCTTCTTGGCCGCGCTGTTCATTCCGCTGCAATACGCCGTCTTGCTGGGCGTGTCCCTGGCCGTGCTGTTGTTCGTCTTCCAGCAGTCTAACAAAGTGACGGTGAAAGCATGGGCGATTGGGCCAGGGCAATATCCGGTGGAGAGCGAGCCGCCAACGGCAGTTCCCGCCCAACAACTCACTATCCTCATGCCCTACGGCAGCCTGTTTTACGCCGCCGCGCCGGTATTTAACGAACAACTGCCGAAAGTGACCGAAGCCACACGCCATGCCGTCGTCATTTTGGCGCTGCGCGGCAAAAAGGACGTGGGCAGCACCTTCCTGAAAGTGCTGGTTCGTTACGCCGATGAACTGCGGCGGCAGGAGAGCCGATTGATGCTGACCGGCGTGGAACCATATGTGTTGGAGCAGATGGAACGGACCAGCGTCCTGCGCACCATTGGCCGCGAGAACGTTTTTCCGGCGTCTGAAGGGGTGGGGGCAGCGCTGCTGCAGGCGGTGGATGTGGCTGAGGCCTGGATCGCCGCCCAACCATCGCCTGATGTATAAAACAATTTGACCCATCTACCGCTGGCCGAGCCAGGCGGCGCGATTCGTGTATAGGCCGATGGGCGCGGGCTGAATCCCCTACTGTGTGCAGATGTTCAGTTGACCGCCAGGGCGGCTGTGGGACTGAACGCCAGGATGGTGATGGTCCCGTACACAAAGGCGATGACACCCAGCACAACGGCCGCGCCTGCCAGGGCGCGCTTGTATGGGGTAATGCGCTCCACATCCATCAGCACGGCATACGCGCCGGTGAGGGCATGGATTAACACGGCAAACAGGAAGAGAATGTCTATGACTTTCCAGACTGGATTCTCCAGCCGTACCATCACCCGGTTAAAATCCAGATGACCGGGCGGATAGTGGACCACAACCATGTGCAGGGTTAAAAAGAGGACGAGGGCAACGGCCGTTAGCCGCTGCATCACAAACACGCGCATAATCAATGACCCTCCAGGGCGAAGAGCAGCAACGGCACGCCGCCGACAATTGAAACCAGGATGAACAGCACAAACATAGCGTAAAACATGCTCTGGCGATATTCCGTCACATTAAACCAGTGGACGATGAGCAGCCGGATGCCATCAAATCCGTGATAGATAACAGCAATCAGTAAGGCAATCTCCAACAAGCGAAAAATCGGCGACTGCACCGTCGCCATCCGTGCATCAAATGCCGCCGCCCCGCCGGTAGCCGAGCCAATCACCCAAATGTGCATAAACAAATAAAACACCAGCGCCATCCCAGACACCCGCCGGAACAGAAAACTGATGAAACCGGTTGTCTTATACATAACCCACTCCTATCAGCGAGAGCGAGAACACCCTCTCGCTCTCGCTCTCGCTCTCGCTCTCGCTCTCGCTCTCGCTCTCGCTCTCGCTCTCGCTCTCGCTCTAGCCCTACACGCTATCTTACAAACTTTTCTGCCGTTCGACGCGGGCCGCTTCAAAGGCGAGGCGCTTCTGCGCCAGCTTGCGCATTGTCTCAATCGCCTGCGTCGGGTTCAGCCCTTTGGGGCAGGCATCTATGCAGTTGAAGATGGTGTGGCAGCGGAAAACGCCGTCATCACCGCCAACAATCGCCAGCCGCTCGGCCGGGGCGCTGTCGCGCGGGTCCATCACCCGCAGGAACGCCTTCAGCAGCGCGTGCGGGCCGATGTACTTTTTGTTCATCGCCACTACCTGGCAGGCGGAATAACACGCGCCGCACATGATGCAGGTTTCGGCCGATTGCAGCGCCGCCACTTCTTCCGGCGAAACGTGGAACTCGCCGTCTATTGGCTGGCTGTCGTCGTAGCTGGGCGGGGGGATGAGCCACGGCTTCACCCGCAGGTATTGTTCCCAGAACGAGGTGCGGTCCACCACCAAATCTTTGATGATGGGCAGATAGGGTAACGGCCGTATCGTCACCCGCCCCTTCCGGTCCAAAAACGCCTCTACCCGCCGGTTACACACCAGCGTATTCACGCCATTCACGCTCATCGCGCAGCTGCCGCAAATCGCGTGGCGACAGGAACGGCGAAACGTCAGGCTGCCATCCAGATCGCTCTTGATGTTTTCCAATGCATCCAGCAGCGTCGTGTCGGCGGTGATGGCAATCTCATACTCCGCCAGATATGGCTTGCGGTCCACGTCCGGGTTAAACCGCTGCACCCGGATTACCGCCTTCTTCGCTTGGCTATTTTGTATCGTCATACTTGTGCCCTTTTTAGGATGCACCACGGAGACACGGAGAACACGGAGGAAAGAAAAACTCTCTGTTCTCCACGCCGCCGTGGCGATAACTTTTCCTAATACTTCCGCTCTTCTGGCGGATAACGATCATAGAAAATCGTCACGCCTTTGTAATCCAGGCGCGGGCCATCGTCGTCGTTTTTGTGCGCCAACGTATGCTTCAGCCACTGCGCGTCATCGCGCCGGGCGTAATCAGTGCGGTAATGCGCCCCCCGGCTCTCGGTGCGCGCCAGGGCGCTGGCGACAATCACCTCGCTAAAGGTCAGCAAGTTTTCCGTCTCTACGGCCGCCAGCAAGTCGGTGTTAAAGCGGCTCCCCTTGTCCATGATCTGCGCCCGCGTGTACCGCTCCTGCAATACCTTCACATCCCGTGCGGCGATTTCCAGCCGTTCCCCATCCCGGAAGACGCCGACGTTTTTGGTCATCGTTTCCTTGAGGGCATTGGCGATTTTGCTGACCGATTCGGCCGGCTTGCCCGACACGCCAGCCGTATAACGGCTTAAGCGCGCCTGGCTGCGGGCCACCGGGTCGCCGCTCACCGGCGGCAGCGGGGCCCCATTTTGCACAAATTCGGCGATGGCCAGGCCGGCCCGCCGGCCGAACAGCGAAGCGTCCAACAAGCTGTTCGTGCCCAACCGATTCGCCCCGTGCACGCTAATGCAGGCGCACTCCCCGGCGGCGTAGAAACCGGTCACTGGCGTCCCGGCCGCGTCGGCGATCACCTGGCAGTTGGCGTCAGCCGGGATACCCCCCATGCTGTAATGGGCCGTCGGCTGAATTGCTACCGGATCGGTGATGATGTCCACGCCGAGAAAGTCACGGGCCAGTTCATGCACCTGCGGCAGCCGCTCCATAATCCGCTCCGCCCCCAAATGGCGCAAATCAAGGAAGACGCCTTCCTTGTCCGGGCCAACACCGCGCCCCTCGTTAATTTCCCTCTGCTCGGAGCGGCTGACCAGGTCACGCGGGGCCAGTTCCATCTTATCGGCGGCGTAGCGCTCCATGAAGCGCTCGCCGGCGCTGTTGAGCAGGTAGCCGCCTTCACCACGACACGCCTCGCTCATCAGAATGCCCTTGCCATAGAGGCCGGTGGGATGAAACTGGACAAATTCCATGTCCATGAGCGGCACGCCGGCGTTGTAGGCAACGGCCACACCGTCGCCGGTGTTGGCAGTGGCGTTGGAGGTAATTTTCCAGGCACGGCCGTAACCGCCGGTAGCAAACAGCACCGCTTTGGCGCGCATCAGGTGCAGCGTGCCGGTGACAATATCCAGGGCCACAATTCCGCGGCAGATGTTGTCTTCCAGGATTAGATCGAGGCAGTACCACTCGCTGTAGAAGGTGACACCCTGCTTAAGCGCCTGCTCGTGGATGGTGTGCAGCAAAACGTGGCCGGTGAAGTCGGCGGCGTAGTTGGCGCGGGGCACGCTGTGGCCGCCAAAACGACGTTGGGCGATACGGCCGTCGCTCAACCGGCTAAAGACACAGCCCATGCGCTCGTATTCGTAAATGATCTCCGGCGCTTCCTTCACCATAATCTCGATGGCGTCCTGGTCGCCCAACCAGTCCGAGCCTTTGATCGTGTCGAACATATGCAGTTCCCAGCTGTCGGGCGGCTCGTCGCCCGGCGACACTGCTTCCAGCGGGCCGCTCGGCCCCGTCCCGGCGACCGGGCGCACATTGTTCAGGGCGGCGGCGATGCCCCCCTGGGCCGCGCCGCTGTGCGAACGCAGGGGATGCAATTTTGAGAGGACGCCGATGTTGCCCACGCCTTGTTTGCTGGCAGCCATAGCCGCCCATGAACCGGCCAATCCGGCGCCGATTATTAGCACATCGTGGGTTATTGCCTCGTTATGGGTGATGCCGGTGATATAACTCATCGTATCTGTTGTCCTTTTTGTTGGGAACGGCCGTGTTGCTCTGGAAACATTTGTGGATGGATAGGCTACGGCCGTTACGGACGAGGCGCTGCTCCAGCAGCCGTAAACCGTAGTCCGTATCCCGTTTTCCGCTGGGGTTTGCCAGAGTCAGTGGCCTGCGGAAGACCGGTAGCAACGTGGTCATGAAACGAAATTACGGATTACGGATTACCGAATACGTACAGTAGTACTCGTCATTTGAACATCTATTGTTGACCTGGCAGCCGACCGCCAGCCACCCTGAGCATACCCGCAGTGGGATTTTGGGCCTAGTAATACATGTCACCAAACGTTGGCGACATTTGTCACTACAGACAGCAGGGGCGGACGTGGCGCAGCATTCGGCCAATCAGCTATCGTTACACTGCTCCATTATGAGTGGTTGCCTGATTACGGCCGCTTTACTGGACTTACCTGGTAACTACGGTATGCTGGCCTTTCGGTTATTGATACCCATGTTGGCACGGTCGCATTTGGCGGCCCTAAACTGGGACTAGATTTGGAGAAAATCACTTGTCGAAAAAAATGTATGTCGGAAATTTGTCGTTTGATGCCACTGAAGATCAAGTTCGTGATCTTTTTACACCCTTTGGTACGGTGGACTCTGTTGCTATGATCACAGACCGCATGAGCGGCCAGTTTCGTGGGTTCTGTTTCGTTGAAATGGAAACAAGCGCCGCAAACGCGGCCATGAAAGCGCTGGACAGCACGGAAGTAGATGGCCGGGCGCTGAAAGTGAACGAAGCGAAACCACGCGAAGAGCGGGCCGATGGTGGGCAGCGCAACGGCGGTTTCCGCAGTGGAGATAGTCAACGTGGCGGTTACGGCCGTTCCGGTTAAGCTACATCCGCCTACCCGTCTATAGGATAGGTTTATCGCACAAAACACAGCGGCGCAAACGGCCGTCTTGGATGCCAACCGGTTTCTGAGACGGCCGTTTTTTGTATCTGGTTGTATGACAGGGGGGAAAATACGGCCGTTTTACGTTCATACATTCAGAAGTGGTTTTTGCCTGGCAGTTAGGTTTGATGGTATGTTTACAGTCCAATAACCCCCAAGCAACCCAACATAGCAGCTACTCAGGTCTATAAAGGAGATGATGTTTGTGAAAAAAGCACATTGGTTGTCAACAATTCTCGTCCTGGTTCTGATGTTCGCGGCCGCCTATATGATGAGCCGCCCCACCGCCGAAGCGTATTCCCAGGCGGCCCAAATCGGCAGCGATGAAGCGCCGCAGCACGACGATGGGCCAGACGCCGGTGCCATCCCCTTCTCTCCCAACAGCTTTCCCGGCACACAGCCAGTCTATTTCAGTCCATCAGACAATGACGGCACAGCCACCGTTGTCATCGTTTACAACACAACGGCCGTCACACAAACAGCCTATATCCAGGGCCTCAACAGCAGTGGCAGTCTCACAGTCAATAGTGAAATTCCATTAAATCCTTATGAGCGGAAATTTCTCATCAGCGATAGTTTGGCGGCTGGGCCGCCGCCTAGCTGGCAAAACAACCTATTGACCAACTTTACCGATTTCAGTACGGTGGGGGTATTGTTTGTGCCCGCTGGCGTCTATTTTGATGGGTTCATTGTGTTTAACTTTGGCGCCGACACAATCGATCCCCGCGCCGATCAGGGCGGGATTCCTTTACACTTCAGCACCGACCCCTTAACCGTCCTTCTCCCAGTTATTAGCAACGTCCCCTGATGCCTCCCTAATCGCCCGCCTGTCTCGCTCCGCTTATCGGCAGTGTGGGCGAGACAGCGCGGCGAGTAAGGAATTCGCATCTGAGGATGCGTTTGCTCCATTTTTGATGAGCGCTCACCAACGGGTATGCGCCAGACTGTCATGGAGAGGATACAGGTAAAGGGGAACGGCCGTCTTCTAATCAAAGTTATAGTGGGGGAGACGTTTGGGGAGAAACGGCCGTTTCACACAAATGACGGCAGAAACATTTACGGGCGCATATTGACTCTACGCCACCCTATTGCTCTACATATCCCCCGACTGGCGGATTTAAATACTACCTGACTGGCTGATGCAAGCGCGAATTGTTGGATGTATCCTTAATTTACGCCCCATACAATTTACCAGCGTTTGCAAAATGCTCCCCCAAATAAAACAACCCTGTTTTATTTAGCCATAGAATCCAATTAGATTGTCAAACGTTCAACAAATAAATCGGTACTTTGTGGGCGGATGAATTTGCATTCCTACCAGACAGAAAACTGTCAGTATGTGACTGAAACATGGTCAAGGAGGCAGAAACTATCGAACCTAATCAAGAAGTATTGTCAACACGCTTTCCGGTCTGTCGTTCTTGCGGCTGTCGTTAAGCGTGTTTTCGTTAGTAAGCCTCTGAGAAATGAAAACCCAACCTCCCGGAGGTTTTCAGAGGCAACAACCTCCGGGAGGTTTATTTTCAGTTTCAGAGGAGAAGGAAAATGCACATCCAGATCACCCTTTTACGTAGACTGTCTGTTTTACTGTTGGCCCTGGTGTTCGGCCTGGGCTTGTTGGTGGCTTGTGGGGGTGGCGCGACCCCTGAAGCGGCTGCGCCGGCTGCAGAAGAAGCAGCCGCCGTCGCTGACCAACCGGCAGCCACCGAACCGGCCGCGGCGGAACCGGTCGCAGAAGAGGCCGTGGCAATGGAAACTACGGCGGGAACCATTCGCGTTTCTTCCGTAGCCGGAGCCATGCATGACGTGCTGGTCGGCCTGGCAGAACAATACATGGCGGAGAACCCCAACGTTCAGGTAACGGTGGAGGACGAGCCAGAGGGCGGTATTTTCCAGGCGCTCATCGCCGCTGGTAACCAGCCCGATCTGGTCATCACTTCCCTCGGCCCCGCACTGGGGCAAATGGCGTCTGATGACGCCGTGATTCCCCTGGAGAGCTTGCCCGACTTCCAACTGCTGCTGGATCAGGTGGATCCGGCAATTGTGGAACAATTCTCCGGCCATAACTACTACATCCCCATCGGCGCCGATGTCACCCTGATGATTTACAACAAACAACTCTTTGAACAGGCGGGCCTCGACCCGGAGAATCCGCCTGTAACCTGGGATGAATACCTGGCTGCAGCCGAAGCCATTGATGATCTGGGTAATGACATCTATGGCAACGTTTTTTGGAACGAGGCGTTGGCCTGGGGCGGGTGGTATTGGAATATGCTCCAGCCCATCTATCTCAACGGAAATAACGGTCAATGCCAACTTGTCAACCGACTCGGCACGGATATCACCTTTGACAATCCCGACTGCCAGATGGAAGCGTTCTTTGCATTCACCCAGGCAGCCCAGCAGTTTGCCCCGCTAACCATGGAGACGAACTTCTTTAGCCGCAAGATCGGCATGTGGCCGCAATACGGCTACTCGTGGGAACCAAACCTTGAGACCGCGGCCGACCAACCCATGGTGATTGGGGAAGATGTTGGCGTCGCGCCGGTACCCGTACTCAACGAAGGCGACCCCAGCTTCACGACTTACGGCGGCCGGGCGCTCATCATCATGAAAACGACGCCAGAGAGACAGACCCGCGCCTGGAGTTTCCTCCAGTTTCTCATGGAAGAGGAAAACAACCGGCAGTTCATCACCGAGCTGGGCTATTTGCCAACGCTCATCAGCCTGCGAGAAGACGCTTACTTCCAGGAACCAGCACGCCAGATGTTCATCGAAGTGCTGCAGAACGGTATGCTGCCGCAGCAGTTTTCCACGGCCGAGACGGTGGCTAATGAAGTACAGGCTGTCTACCAACGGGCAGTGGTTGAAGGGAAACTGACTCCCGAAGAGGCGGTTACACAGGCTGTCGAACAAGCGCAAGCTGCCTTGCAAGACCAATAAACGATCCCGTTTTCACGCGCAGCAGCGTGATAGCTTGCGCCTATCACGCTGCTGCGCATTCTTAGTGGGAAAGGAGAACTCAAATGGCTCAAGTAACGGCTGCCAAAGAGCAGCTGCCCGACACGATTGGGACCAGGCGAAATAAGCGAGGAAACTCCCTCTGGCAAAACATGCGCCGCAATTTCTGGGGCTATGTCTTTATCGCGCCATGGGTCATTCTTTATATTGTCTTTGGGCTTTATCCTCTTGTGCTGTCATTCTATCTCACGTTCTTTGACTACTCCTTCGTAGCCCCGGAAAACCGCGCCTTTGTCGGGGTGGGCAATTGGTTACAGGGGATACTTGACCCGCTCTTTTGGCGAAGCCTGTTCAACATTGTTTACAACCAGGCTATCTTCATTGTGCTGAAGAATGGTCTGGGGTTGTTAACGGCCGTTCTCGTCTTTCGCGCCAGATGGGGCGGGCGTTTCTTTCGCACTGTCTACTTTTTACCGGTCCTCACCTCCACGATGGTGCTTATGATTGTCGGCGGCTATCTGGCCAGTCCTACCGGGCCGGTGCAGAGCCTGTTGGTGAACGCCGGTATCATGGACGGGCCTGTGTTCTGGACCTTCAACAGATGGCTGCCAATGCCGATCATCGCCCTGATCAATACCTGGAAATGGTTTGGCATCAGTTTTGTCATTCTGCTGGCAGGTCTTTATTCAATCAGCCCCGACCTATATGATGCGGCTTCCATTGACGGCGCCAGCGAGTGGGCCTTGTTTCGCTACATCACCCTGCCGCAATTACGGCCGCAGCTTTTCTTCCTCCTGGTCGTGGACATTATCAACGGTTTGCAAATGTTTACTGAGGTTTTTGCCCTGTTCGACCTCTATGGCGGCGCGGACAACCAGGCATTGACGCCGGTACTCTACTTGTATGCGCAGGCATTTGACCGCTCCAATATGGGCTATGCCTCCACGCTGGGCCTGCTGTTGGCAGTGCTCATCGGCGCGATAACGGTGTTACAGTTCCGCTTTGTCTCGGCGGACAGTGATTGAGGTGATTGATGAGCGAGATATTAGCTAAACCCGCCTTGACCCAACCCCGGAAACGCATCCCCTGGTCCACCATCGTCATTTATGCCCTATTGTTGATCGGGGCCATCGTGGTGCTTTATCCCTTTATTTATATGCTGATGAACTCGGTAAAGCCTGGTCGTGAAATCTTGCATCAGCCAACCAGCCTGCCGAGCGAAATTACTTTCAGCGGCTATACAGGCGTATTTGAGCGGCTGAATATGGGCCTGCTCTTCCGCAATTCGCTTATCCTGGCCGTCTCGATTACCGTACTCAACACGCTGCTGAGCGCGTTGGCCGCTTACGCCATTGCCAAGATACCGTTTCCCGGTCGCAACTTCGTCTTCAGCTTTATGCTGGCGACGATGATGATTCCCGGCATTCTCTTTCTCATTCCCACCTACGTCCTGATGTTTAACCTGGGTTGGGTAGGCCAATATCACGCCCTAATTGTTCCGGCAGCCGTGACGGTGTTCAACATCTTCTTGCTGCGCCAATTTATGGTCACCATCCCCAATGAGGTGGTGGAAGCGGGGCGGTTGGATGGGGCGAGTGAATTAACGATCTTCCTGCGTATCATCATGCCGTTGGCCCGGCCGGCGCTGGCGACGGTTGCCATCCTCAACTTCATGGCCAGTTGGAATGACTTCTTTGGCCCCTTGCTCTATCTCAACACGCCGGACAAATGGACGGTGCAGTTGGGGTTGCTGCAATTCCAATCATCGGTGCCGGGCGAAAATGCCCAGCAAATTTGGGCGGCGACCACCCTGGTTACGCTGCCTCTGGTCTTGATCTTCTTCCTGTTGCAGGATCAGTTCATGAAGGCATTTGCCAACGTGACGTTTAAGTGAGGTAGCGTATGACCACGAACCTGCCCATCGTTCTGGAAACTCCGGTTCCCGCAGCGCCGAGTCGTCTCAAACAGTGGCGTTTTCCACTTATTGCGTTGGCGGTAACGGCCGTTTTTGTCATGACCTATGCCCTGGCTTGGTGGGATGCGCAGCGGCTGACAACCACCTATACGGCCGATGCGAACGCCAGCTTTGAAGCCGGCAATTACCTGGAGGCGCTCACCGGCTATGAGGAATTCGACCAGGAACGTAATGAGTTTGTGCATTACGGCGGTTATGCGGACATCGAACGTATCTGGCGGGGCCAATATGCCCGCCCCGTACCCGCCTCTGTCGCCAGCGCAAAAGTTCGCATTGAGGAAATCATCAACGAACGCCTGACTATTGAGCAGGCGGAGCAGTTCGTCCTGAGGAATATCGGCCGCGCCAACCCCTACCTGGGAATTGTTTACTTGCGGTTGGGGGAACTCTATGAAGCCGACGGGGACATGGTCTCGGCTGAGGATATCTATCGTGAAGTCCTCGGCTCGTTTCGCAGCCAGCCGGAGCTGGTCGAGCGCGCCCAGGCAAACCTGACGCGCCTGGGCGTTGAGGAGTAACTATGAGCTGTGACAGCTCACGGTGGCGAGGGGAGACTGATTACTATTTATTGGCTGCTGCCTAATATTCGTTTGGAGGTATTTCCATGAAATCTAATGTTCGTCTTCATCAAATTCTGTTACTGGCTTTGTTTGTGTTCCTGGCCGCAATTGTCCCGGTTCAGGCGCAGAACGAGCTAACGGCCGTCATCCCGGATCAGGCCAACCCCGCCCAGGTGCGCAAGGCGCTCCTCACCGTTGCCGAAGACACCTGGGATTCCTTCGTCGCCATGACCTATCCCACCGGCTTGCCGGCCGACAATCTCCACGCCGATGGGTCACGCGCGCGTTACAGCTCGCCGACCAACATCGGCAGCTACATCTGGAGCACCCTGGTCGCCCGTGACCTGGGCATCATCAAACCACGGGAGGCGCGCCAACGCATCGCGCAAACGCTGGCCACCGTGGCCACCCTGGAGCGGCACGAAGCCAGCGGTCAGTTCTATAACTGGTATGATCCCGCTAACGGAGAGAAGTTAACAACATGGCCACCCTCCGGCGACCCGGTCTATCCCTTCCTCTCTTCGGTTGATAACGGCTGGCTGGCGGCCGCGCTGATCATGGTCACAAACACGGTCCCGCAGCTGCGGGACGAGGCCCAGGCCATCATGGACGAGATGGATTTTGGCTTTTACTACGATCCGGCCGCCGGGCTGCTGCGCGGCGGTTTCTGGGATGAGCTGCCGCCCGGATGTTCCGCAGAGGGTAACTACAGCGGTGTCGGCCCCAATGTTTTCTACACCTGCCACCATTACGGTACGCTGAACACAGAGCCGCGCATCGCCAGCTATATCGGCATTGCCTGGGACCAGGTGCCAGAGACTCACTACTTCAAGATGTGGCGGACCTTCCCCGACGCCTGCGACTGGAGCTGGCCCGAAATGCAGCCTGCAGGTGAATTCCATACCTACCTGGGCGTGGAAGTCTACGAAGGCCATTATACCTATCGCGGCATGGACATCGTTCCTTCTTGGGGCGGCAGCATGTTTGAAGCGTTGATGGTGACGCTGTTGGTGCCCGAAGAGGAGTGGGGTCCGCAAAGTTGGGGGATCACTCATCCTCTTTACGTGCAGGCCCAGATCGAACATGGCCTCGAGGAGGCCCAGTACGGTTATTGGGGCTTCTCTCCCTCCAACAACCCCTCTGGCGGCTACCGCGAATACGGCGTTGATGCCATCGGGATGGAACCGAACGGCTACGCCTCCAACAATGACAACACGTTGGTTGATTACGGCTTTGGGGATTGTCGCCCAGCCCAGCCGCTCCCGCCGCCCTCTGCTTACACCAATGGGGTCGTCACGCCTCACGCCGTCTTCCTGGCGCTCGATTTAGCGCCGGCGGCCGCGCTGGAGAACCTGCAAAACCTGCGCGAGGACTTCGATGTTTACAGCGAACTGGGCTTCTATGACGCCGTGAATGTAGACACGGGCGAAGTGGCCTATTATTACCTGGCCCTGGATCAGGGCATGATCATGGCCGCTTTGGGCAACTACCTGCGCAACGACCGCTTGCAGCACTATTTTACCCGCGGCGAGATCGAGCAGGCTATCAGACCACTTCTGGCGATGGAGCAGTTCACTGCGGGCGTCAGCAGCGATAGCGTAACGACCCTGATGCCGCAGCCGGCCGTCTGGCAGCCGGCATTTCTGGAAACCCGTTAGGTTTAGAGTTGTCAAATCTGGCATGGTTCATTGAGCAAAATATCATCTTTACAAATTTACGCGGCATTGTCATGCTGAGCGAAGTCTTCGGAGCGAAGCATCCCGCTCCCGCCAGAGGAAGGGGATGCTTCGGGGGACCTCAGCATGACGCGCTTTCTTGCCAAATTTGTAAAGCACATATCGCCTGGAATGAACCATGCCTCAAATCTTAAAGATTTGACAACTCTATTTTCAAGGGAACAACTTATGTTATTACCCAACGACTTTGGCTACTTTAGCGACAACGGCCGTGAATATGTCATCACCAACCCGGATACACCCGCGCCCTGGATCAATGTTCTCTCGAATGGCGACTATGGCCTGGCGCTCTCACAGACAGGCAGTGGCTACAGTTGGCGGACTCACGCCTCACTGAATCGTATCACCCGCTGGTCACAAGACCTGGTGCGTGACGATTGGGGCAAATACATTTACATCCGTGACCTGGACAGCGGCGCATTTTGGTCTGCCGGATGGCATCCGGCCGGGCACGACCTGGAAGCGTATCAGGTACGACATGGGTTTGGTTACTCCGTCATTGAGTGGCAGCGCGAAACGCTTCACGGATCGCTAACCATCTTCGTACCCCAGGATGATCCCTGTGAGGTCTGGCTGCTGCGCCTGGAAAACCGGGGGGATAAACCCCGGCGTTTACAACTCTTTACTTACCTGGAATGGCTGCTCGGCGCGGCTCCAGACTGGCACCGCGAGTTTCACCATCTCTTTATTGAGACGCGCTACGATGAAGCACACCATACCATGCTGGCGACCAAAGTTCTGTGGGAATTACCGGGCGAAAAAGGACCCCATCTCAATCGCAACTGGCCCTACGTGGCTTTCCACAGCGCTTCCATCTCACCGACCGGTTACGATGGCGACAAGGCGGCTTTTCTGGGCCGCAATGGCCGGCTGGCGATGCCGCGTGCTCTGCGCAACGGCCGTTCCTTCAACACATCCGGCCGTGGTATGGACGCCATCGCCAGCTTGCAGGTACCCCTTGAAATCGCCCCCAGGGAGACGGCTGAAGTCGTCTTTACGCTGGGGGCGGTGACCGATGAGACCCAGGCATTGGCCCTGGCCGATAAATACAAAGAGCCAGCCACGGCCCACCAGGAACTGGAAAACGTGGGCAACTTCTGGCAGGAATTGACCGGTCGCCTGGTTGTTGAGACGGCGGATCCTTACCTGAACGTGATGGCAAACGGCTGGCTCGTCTACCAGACCATCGTCGGACGACTCTGGGGGCGTTCCGCCTACTATCAAACGGGCGGCGCTTATGGTTTTCGCGACCAACTTCAGGACAGCCTGGTCTGGCTGCTGCTCGGACGGCCGGAAAAGACGTTGGAGCAGATTCGCCTGCACGCCGCCCACCAGTTTCAGGAGGGCATTGTACTCCACTGGTGGCATCCGCTGGCGGAATCTGGATTGCGCTCAAACTACAGCGACGACCTGCTCTGGCTGCCATTTGTCGTCCTCCAGTACTTGCTAGAAACGGGCGACTTCACCATTCTGGAGGAAGAGATGCCTTTTTTTGACGGGGGTTCAGCGTCTCTCTGGGAACATTGTCTACGCGCTTTTCAGGTTGCGCTCTCGCGCCGCAGCGAGCGGGGGCTGCCCTTGATTCTGGAAGGTGATTGGAACGATGGCCTGAATGCCACCGGCCCTGACGGACAAGGTGAAAGCATCTGGATCGCCCACTTCCTTTACTATCTCCTTACCCATTGGGCGGATCTGCCGATTGAGAAGGAGACCCAAAATCTCTTCCGCCACGAGGCTGAAGCGCTGCGGGAGATCACCAATCAGTATGGCTGGGATCAGGGCTGGTACTGGCGAGCCTCCACCGATGAGGGCGTGCGGTTGGGATCGGCCGAACGCGAGGAGGGCCGCATTTTCCTCAATGCCCAGACGTGGGCGGTGTTAAGCGGCATAGCGCCGCCAGAGCGGGCGCAGCAGGCCATGGCGGCAGCACGAAAGTACCTGTACACCGACTATGGCGCGCTGCTGCTTTTTCCCGCTTACAGCAAACCTGATCCAGACGTGGGCTACCTGACCCGCTACGCGCCGGGCACACGCGAAAATGGCGGGGTTTACGTCCACGCCTCGTGCTGGGCCGTGTTGGCCGAACGAAAGCTGGCAGGCGCTGAGGCGGCCTACGATTTATGGCGGCGCTTTTGCCCTCCACGTCGCGCTGAGTCGCCGGAAATCTATGTGGCCGAACCCTATGTCATGCCGGGTAACGTGAACGGCCCGCACACTGCCCAACCAGGGCAGGGCGGTTGGACCTGGTATACCGGGTCTGCTGGCTGGTACTTGCGCTCTCTGGTAGAGGGCGTGCTAGGGGTGACCGCCCATCTGGAGGGGCTGCAAGTCATGACCGACCTGCCCAAAGAGTGGGATGGTTTCCGGTTGCAGCGGCGTTTCCGCGGCGCTGTCTATCATATTGAAGTGCGCCGTGTTCGCGCGGAAGAAATTGCAGGGTGTGTGGTAAACGGCCGTTCCTACGACGGCGCCTTTTTACCGCTGGCGGCGCCGGGTACGGTGCAGACTGTACAAATCCTGGTTTGAAACGAGTTAGTAAGTTGTGACGCTGGCTGGCGACCCGCCTGGTCAATGGAAACACAGGTTAAACTGTGCGCTGGCGTTCTACTCCACAAAACAACCTCTGAGGTGATTGTCACTTGAAGCGTGATATACTGGCGACAGCCGAGGAGGTATAAGATGGAAAATCCTGAACGTAGCGCTCTGCGTATTGCTGTTTTATATATTGTGGCAGCATCACTGTGGATTATTTTATCGGATCGGATTGTACTGTTGTTACCTCAAGATGCAGCCACAAATGCAGGTTGGCAAACATATAAAGGGCTGCTTTTTGTGACGATCACCGGCTTGGGGTTGTATCTTGAAAGGTACTACACGGGGAAAACGCTGTTTTGGGCGTCCCAACGTTTTGAACGGGCGGTGGAAAATATACCTGACTTAATTGCGATCTATGATACTGATTTGAGAATCCAATACATCAACAGGGCGGTTCATCACCTCACCAACCGCCCAGACACTGACTTTACTGGCAAACGGGATGAAGAATTTTTACCGCTGGAAGTCGTCGAAACTTATTTGCCCACGCTGCAAGAGGCGTTAAGAACCGGAAAGGTTTGTTCCATAGCCTCAGACTTAAAGATGCCAGATGGAAGGACCTTTTATTACCAATATATTTGTGTGCCGCTGCTGGATAATGAGGGTCAAGTACAGGAGATTTTGAGTATAAAACATGACGAAACCGAACGAATGCGATCGGATGAACAGTCAAAGTATCATGCCTTGCTGCAGGATAACATCTCGGATGCCGTTATCGGGACAGATATGGAATTTCGGATTCAGGCATGGAATAAAGCGTCGGAGGAAATATACGGCTGGACGGCTGAGGAGGTGCTTGGCCGACGATTGGACGAAGTGCTGCGGCCTGGATTTGCAGATGATACACTGGCAGGGGCTACGGATCGCTTTTTAGAGAGTGGTCTCTGGCGGGGGGAGACACTGCAACACGACAAATCAGGGAAACAGATTTGGGTTTTAGGCTCTTTTAACTACGTCTATGATTATAAAGGACAGCGAATTGGCGCGGTTTCAGTCAATAAGGATATCACGGCTCGCAAGGAGGCGGAAGACGCGCTAAAGCGGCGTGCGCGGCAGTTGAGTATTCTGCATGAAATTGACCGCGTTATCCTGGCTGTGCAGTCGGTGGAATCTATATTACATACGGTATTGGGATTTATCCGTGAATTGCTGCCTTGTGAGCGCAGCAGTGTGGTGCTGCTAGACCATCAACGGCAGGAACTAGAAGTTTTTGCGGTAGATCATGATGGTAAAACGGCCGTGTTGTCCACACAGCATATGCCTTTAGACCCGCAAAATATTCAGGCATGGGCACAGGGAGAACCTAGCCTGGTAGACGATCTGTCTCAATTACCACAGCAGAATGTTGTGCAGCAGACGCTGTTTCAGGAGGGGATCCGGACTGTACTCAACCTGCCTTTGATAGCCCACGACGGACTTATAGGGACTCTTGAGTTGGCAGATACACAAACGCATCGTTTTTCGGCCGAAGACGTAGAAATTGCCCAGGCTTTGGCTGTACAAGTTTCTGTCTCCATTGAAAATGCGCGCTTGGTCGCTCGATTAGAGCGACAGGTGACTGAATTAGATACCATTCACCAGGTTAGCCAAAGATTGCAGCAAGTATTGACGCCTGAACCTTTGGCCACTGAAATTATCACTATTCTGGAAGAAGTGTTGGACTATGAATATGCCAGCGTCCTGCTTATTGATGAAGGGGACAAGCTGGTTCCATTTGCTTTAACGCTACCTGGGGAAACAGCCACAAAGGCCCTAGACTTTGCCCTCCTAAAAGCGAGGGATCTGGAAGTGGGCAAAGGCATTGTGGGCTGGGTTGTCCAACACGGCGAGAGCGTTTGTTTGGGAAATGTACAGGAAGACTCACGCTATGATCCGAGGACGAATGGCATTCGTTCTGAATTGTGCGTTCCTTTACAGGTCGGGAGACATGTCATTGGGGCGATAAACATGGAAACGTCAAAGCCCAACGCTTACACGGCGACGGATCAAAGGTTGTTAGAAACGATGGCCGCCCAAATGGCCATCGCTATCCAAAATTCTCAATTGTTGGCCCGTGAGCGAGATTCGCAGGAGCAGCTGCACCAACTGGCTAATTATTTACATGAAGCCTTAGAAGCAGAACGCACGCATATTGCTCGAGAAATCCATGACGAGTTTGGACAAACGCTGACGGCGCTGAAAATGGATACGGTCTGGCTGCGTAAACGTTTGCCGCCAAACAGGGCTGAATTGGATGCCAAAACAGTGGAAATGGCCGCGTTAATTGATCAAGCCGTGCAATCCGTGCGTGATTTGGCTTCTGAACTGCGTCCTGGTCTGCTTGATGATTTAGGGCTGGTGGCTGCCGTGGAATGGTATACGCAACAGTTTAAGAAGCGGACGGGAGTTAAGTGTGAGATTGATCTGGACTCTGAGTATATTGGGTTGAATCCGGCGGCAAGCACGGCCGTTTTCCGTATTTTCCAGGAAGCGCTGACAAATGTGGCGCGCCATGCCGAGGCTACCCTTGTTACCATTTCCCTCTATCAAATGGATGAACGCTTTGTTATGACGGTGCGCGATAACGGCCGTGGTATCACCCACAAGGAGCTGAACAACCCGCGTTCATTGGGCATCATCGGCATGAGAGAGCGGGTGCGTGCCTTTGGCGGCACGCTCGTTATTCAGGCCACGCCAGGAAAGGGTACCAGCCTGACTATTAAACTGCCACAAACGCTCCTGGCGACAACGCCATTAGAAGAGAACTACGATGATTGAAATAGCCGTGGCAGATGATCACCCTATTGTGCGGCGTGGGGTCATCAATATCCTAAACGAAGAGCCAGATCTTGCCGTCGTGGCTGAGGCCAGCAGCGGCCAAGAGGTTTTGCAGATAACCCGGCAAAACAACTTCGACGTGCTGGTTCTGGATATGGGGCTGCCAGATATGAATGGGCTGGAGGTGTTATACCAGCTTAAAACGGTTAGGCCCTCTGTGCGCACGCTTATTTTAAGTATCTATCCCGAAGAACAATACGGATTGCGCGCCTTGAAAGCGGGGGCGATGGGCTACCTTACGAAAGAGAGCGCGCCTATGGAGCTTGTTGCTGCCATTCGGAAAATAGCCCAGGGGGAGCGTTACATTTCTGCCGCTTTAGGTGATCTTCTTGTCAGCCAACTCCTGACAGATGAAACGGCGATGCTGCACACCTCTCTTTCAAATCGAGAATATCAGGTGATGTTATCCCTGTCGAATGGGAAAACTATGAGTGACATCGCTGCTGACTTGTCTCTTAGTGTCAAAACAATCAGCACCTATCGCAGCCGGATTATTGAAAAACTACATCTGGAAACAACAAGTGATATTATTCGCTATGCCCTGCGGCACAACCTGGTTGAGTAACCCGCCTTCGCTTGAAATCCTCTAAAATCCTCGTCTGAATCGCTGCTTCGTGCTCCTGAACCGCTGCTTGATGCTCCTGAATCGCTGCTTGATGCTTCTGAATCGCTGCTTGATGCTTCTGAATCGCTGCTTGATGCTCCTGAACCGCTGCTTGATGCTCCTGAACCGCTGCTTGATGCTCCTGAACCGCTGCTTGATGCTCCTGAACCGCTGCTTGATGCTCCTGAACCGCTGCTTGATGCTCCTGAACCGCTGCTTGATGCTCCTGAACCGCTGCTTGATGCTCCTGAATCGCTGCTTGATGCTTCTGAACCGCTGCTTGATGCTGTCATGCTGAGCAGAGTCTTCGGAGCGAAGCATCCCGCCCCACCAGAAGAAAGGGATGCTTCGGCGGCCTCAGCACAGGCTCGCAGCATGACACGGATTTACACGGATTTTCTGGTGATTTATCTGTGAAAATCCGTCCTATCCGTTCAATCCGTGTACCTATCTTGAATTCTCCGACAACCTGCGAGGAGCGGCAGACTCAACCTGCTGCTGTCAGATGATTCTGACAAGGTGTCGGCTGCATTGCTGACATTTTTGAGGAATGTGGGCTGATAGCTGCGATTCGCTGCTTTGGGTATGCTTTAACGTTAGTGAACTGTCTCCATTGAGTAACTGGGGTATGGCAAAACCGATTCCCCTTCGCTAAGACTTGGGCGTGAGCTTAGTAATCATCTAGAAATTACATGGTCCAGATTGGACCAATCTCCAAGAAATGACGAGTCCCGCGCCCAGATTGGACCATTGGATTAAAAAGAAATGATGCCAAAACAGAAGATAACTGTGGGAGTTTTGGACGGGGCTGAGTTAATCAAAACCCGCTTGTTGTCGGCGATTGATGAGATGGATGCTTTTGTGTTAATGGATTTAAACATCCAGGATGTTGAAAGCATTGATGCGGATGTGATTATCCTGGACATTCATCGGCTAAATGGGGAAAGCCTGCCTCTCATTCGGCAGTTAAAAAGTTTGCCCCAACCGCCACTGGTCATGGTATTTACTTCGTATGTGAATGCACAAAGCAAGTTTATGTGCTGGCAGGCAGGCGCGGATTATTTTTTTGACAAGGCATATGATTTGGAGCGGTTAACGGCCGTTTTAGAAAAAATGATAGTAGTCACTGCCTGACCAAACAGGAAACGACTGCCCTGCTTTTTGGTGAAATTTAGTTTTCGAGACCTTTATGAAAAAACTTTCAGATATGACATCTCATATCTTGATCATTGATGAACTATATACGCAAAGCCAACTGTATCAACAGTCATTGATGGCGGCCGGGTATGCTGTGACCACCGCAGTGAACGCCAAAGCTGCCTGGGTGCAGCTAGAAAAATTCTGCCCGGACATCGTAATCATGGAACGCAGTGTGCCTGGCATGAATGCGGCAGAACTGTGCCAACAGATCAAAACAAAGTACCCTGCTATTTTCATCTACATGCTAACCGACGAAAAGACAGAAGAATCGGACATCAATGCCGGATTTGAGTGTGGTGTAGATGCGTACCTGTTTAAGCCGGTACGCGAAATAGAACTGTTAACCAGGATACGCGTAAGCGCGTCCATGCTGCCGATACACCATGCGTTAGAAAAACAAAGACAGGAGTACCGGCTGATCACGGAAAATGTCACGGATCTGATTGGCCGGGTATCGTTTACAGGTGAGTTTCTATATATCTCTCCCAGCTGCTATAAGTTTTTGGGATGTGGGCCGGAAGAGGTTGTGGGCGAGATTGTAGATCACTGGCTCCATCCTGACGATCAGTCATTCATTGATGAAATTCCACGTATCCTTTCCGGTGAGGCAAGTGAAGCCACATTTGAACACCGTATTCTGCACAAGAACGGCAGCTTTAAGTGGGTGGAAACCAATGCGCGTGTTTTGGAAAACCATGACGGAAAAGGCGAACTGGTTTTCGTAGCTCGAGACATAAGTAAACGTAAGGAAGTAGAGTCTCAGCTTCACCTCTTGTCGAAGGCGCTCATGGCGGCTGACCAAGGGGTTATCATCACAAATCGGGCGGGCGTTGTCGGATGGGTAAATCCGGCTTTTACAACACTCACCGGTTACAGCCCAGAAGAAATCATTGGAAATACCCCGCGCATTTTGAAATCAAATCAACATAGTCCAGCGTTTTATGCTGCGCTTTGGCAGACGATTTTGGCGAAAGAAACGTGGCATGGGGAGTTGATCAACCGGCGGAAAGATGGTCAGGAATATGTAGAAGAAATGACGATTTCGCCCGTAACGGACGGCAAGGAAGAGATCACCCATTTTGTTGCGATTAAGCAAGACATAACGGCAACCAGAGAAGCGCAAGAGTTTCTGCAACAAAGCGAACGCC
This sequence comes from Candidatus Leptovillus gracilis, assembly GCA_016716065.1. NCBI lineage: Bacteria > Bacillati > Chloroflexota > Ardenticatenia > Promineifilales (SeqCode) > Promineifilaceae (SeqCode) > Candidatus Leptovillus > Candidatus Leptovillus gracilis. Next base: position 77,239 of record JADJXA010000016.1, read on the forward strand.
AGTATCGCACCCTGGTCGAAAATTTACCCGATATTATCTTACGCTGCGACAGCCAATATCGTTTTATTTATGCCAGCGAGAATGTGGTAGAAGTGTCTGGCATCCTTGCCAAAGATTATGTGGGTAAAACGCATCATGAGATAGATCTCAGCCCAGAGTGGGCAGACTTTTGGCAGAATAATCTCCGCGAAGTGATGCAAAGCAAGACTGCGCGTGAGGGTCAATATCTACATGATGGGGCAAACGGCCGTTTCTATTTTTACTGGCGGCTGATACCCGAATTTGACAACAAAGGGGACGTCACCGGTGTGCTCCTCATTTTCCAAGACACCACCGAGCGTCATCAGAACGAAGCGTTCCAAAAAAAGCAGCAAGCGATTGCCCGCATGACTTCTTCTTTGCGGCAGGCCGTCACCAGAAGCGAAATGCTGCCCATCATCCTCAATGAGCTGCTTTCAATAACGGAAGCGAGCGTCGTCGCGCTGGTAACAGCGGATCTGAATACCGCGGAATGGGTTGTGGAAGCGATCAGCGAAGGAGACCATGCTTACCTGATCGGTACCCGCCTGCCTTTCGAAAATCCGTTAACCCAACGGTTATTTGTCGAGGGAAAACCCTATATCAACAATGCAATCCTCGCTGAACCCGGACTGTCACTGCGAGATAAAACCGGACTGCCACTGCGAGATAAAGAAAGTTTAATCCAGGCAGTGGTCGGATTACCACTTTCCATGCACGGCAACGAACTTGGCATCATTTGGATTGCACACAAACAACCCATCTTGCCCGAGGAATTTGATTTACTGACGGCCGTGACAGATGTAGCCGCCAACGCCCTGTTCAGAATGGTACTCTTTGAAGAAACCCAGCATCAGGCTCTGGTATTAGCAGACCGTGTCCGCGAACGCACCGCCGCCCTGAGCCTGTCCAATACCCAGTTGAACGCCGCCATGCGCAGCCGAGATCTTTTTCTGGCAAGTATGAGCCATGAGCTGCGCACACCCTTGAGCGTTATTCTCATGCGCACCGAAATTTTACAAGATGAGATTTATGGCGCCTTGAATGACAAACAAAAGCGGACCTTGGAAATCAGTTATGAAAGCGCCCAACATCTGTTGTCATTGATCGGCGACATTCTGGACGTGGCAAAAATTGAAGCAGGACAGGTTACTCTGGAATTTGAAGCGGTGGTTATCAGAGATGTTTGTCAGGCCAGTTTGTATATGGTGCAGGCGCTGGCGCAGCAAAAACAAATCAACGTCACCTTCGAGGTGACGCCCGAAGAACTGTGCATCAGTGCGGATTCACGTCGCTTAAAGCAGATTTTAGTAAACCTGTTAACAAATGCCATCAAATTCACTCCCGAGGCAGGCAATGTAGGTTTACTTGTAGACATGGCGCCTGATGATACCATCCGGTTTACTGTGTGGGACACAGGTATCGGTGTCAGGGAAGAGGATATGCCAAAAATGTTTAACCCATTTGTCCAGCTCGACAACAGCTTGTCCAGGAAATATGCCGGCACAGGTTTAGGCCTATCGCTCGTGCTTCATCTCGTTGAACTCCATGGCGGGGGTATTCAAATAGAAAGCAAAATCAATGAAGGCACACACATTTCCTTCAAGTTACCTGCTACGATAAGAAAGGAAGGGGTACCGCCTATGAGCACGCGACTGCCGGAAATAACCCAGAAAAATTTGCCTCATGGCAAAGAAACAACCAAAGTTTTGCTCGCTGAAGACAATAAATTGATAGCCGATGGACTGGTGGATTATTTTTCTACGCTGGATTACGAATTAATTGTGGCGCAAAATGGCGTGGAAGCGCTGGAGAAGACTATTCAGTTTAGGCCGCACCTGATTCTTATGGATATCCACATGCCGGATATGGATGGTTTGGAAGCAATCAAACGTATTCGCAGTAATGGGTCCCTAACCGCTGGTGTTCCTATTGTCGCCCTGACGGCTTTAGCGATGCCGGGTGACAGTGAGCGCTGCCTGGCAGCCGGCGCCACGGCCTATCTGCCGAAGCCGTTTTCACTGGCCAAGCTAAAAGCCATGGTGGACGATCTGCTCGAAAAACACAAGGGAATCCCTCTTCTTCGTGCATGAGATAGTTTTGCATGGGTGTGCATTTGTTCCGCCTTGCCGTGATATCGCTGTCAAAAAAGGTCCTTTCCCATGGTCGTAGGGCGATTTCATAAATCGCCCAGAGAACGATTTGTAAAATCGTTCACCATCTAAATTAACTGTAGAGAAACAGATGCTAACAACCAGTAAAATTTTGATTGTAGATGATACGCCAGCCGCCTTGGAAGTGCTGGAGGATTTGTTGGCGCCGCAAGGTTACGCCCTGCTATTTGCGCAAGATGGGGTGGCGGCGATGGAAACGGCCGTTTCCCATACCCCAGACCTGATCTTGCTAGATGTGATGATGCCCGATGTAGACGGTTATCAAGTATGCCGCCAGCTTCGGGCCAACCCGGTAACGGCGGCCATCCCCGTGATCATGATTACCGCGCTCAGTGATTCGGCTTCCCGCTTGCGGGGGATAGAAGCTGGCGCAGATGATTTTTTAACCAAACCCATCAACACCCATGAATTACGGCTGCGGGTTAAAACCATTACCCGCTTAAATCGTTATCGCCGTTTGGTGGCCGAGCGCACCAAGTTTGAGTATGTCATTAACCATGCCTCCACCGGTCATCTAATTGTGAATCAGCAAAACCGGATCATATTTGCCAATCCCCAGGCGCAGCGGTTTCTGAACAAAGCGATGGAGGAAGATACCCTTGCTGAGGCGCAGCATGATTTTTTCGCCGTCGTTCAAGAATCATTCCGCATGGAACCTGAATATGCCTGGCGAAACTGGCCGGAAGAGGCGCCCGCCGAGACGCTTCGTTATCTGGTGCGGTCGGAAACAAAATGGCTAAAAGGCCAGTGGCTCAAGGTACAGATTTTTAGCTACGAAGCGGATAACGAAATCAATTGGTTGATCAACCTGGAAGATGTCACGCAGCAAATCAGCGATATTCGTGATATGCGCAGCTTCAGCCAAATGGTTAACCACAAACTACGCACGCCGCTCATTGGCTTAAGAAGCAGTCTGGAAATCCTGAACAATTGGCAGGATAAACTTAACGCCAACGAAGTTGATGAACTCATTGAAATTGCGCAGCAAAGCGTCAAGCGGCTGACAGATCAAATTGAGGATGTGCTCAGTTATACGCACATACCTATTTTGACACATGGCAGCGAACGATTCTATCCAGGACAACTGCCTGAATTAATTGAGCGTGTCGCCCTCAATATGGGCATGAACACGATTTACGTCTTGCAGCCAGAGTTTGTTCCCGCCCAACCCATGACCATTTCTGAAGATTTGCTGGAGATAGTTTTGTTCGAACTTTTGGAGAATTCGCAAAAATTCCATCCGAAAAACGAGCCTGTGGTGGAGGTGATTCTGACCTATGAGGATGCGTATGTGCTGCTGACGGTGAGTGATAACGGCCGTTATTTGCCACTGGAAGAATTGGATAAGATATGGATGCCGTATTATCAGATAGAAAAAATATTTACCGGCGAAGTTCCCGGCATGGGTTTGGGGCTGTCTACGGTTGCCTCATTGATTTGGCAGGCAAATGGGCAGTGTCGTATTTATAATCGGACCGATCAACCAGGGCTATCAGTAGAGTTGAAAATTCCATTATTCTGTGAATTGAACGCATGTCAACGCCTGGAGGCTGTCGCATTAACAGGGGAACAGCCCTATGTTGACTGATGCGCAGGATGGGGTGGCTGTTTTGAACAGGCGAATAGGCAACAAAAAAGGACACAATCTGCTTCCTAAAACCAAAGCTGCTGTTATTCCTGTCGAAAAGTATTGTGCCTTAGTGGAATTAAGCGCGGATTTTACTTTTATACTAAACCTGGAGGAAAACGGCCGTTATGTCATCGAATGGTTGTCCGAAGGCTTCGCCAACGTAACCGGCTATACCCCATTCAACCTGCCAGATACCACCAGCATCATCCCTACAGAAAGCGAGACATTTATCAAAGACGCCCTGGAACAATTAAATCCAGGCGAGATAAGCAATCTTGAATTCGCCATCCAAACCAAAACAGACGAGACTCGTTGGCTGCAAGTTCGGATGTGCTGCCAACTTACCCCCGACAACCCCAAAAAGCAGATCTTGGGCGCCGCCAGAGACATCACCGAACAAAAACAAATACAATTAGAGCGAGAAAGTTTAAACCATAAACTGCAATTATTAAACGACATCAAACAACTCCTCTTAGCCGCCAATTCGCTAACCGAAACATTACAGTCTGTTTTATGCCTGCTAAAATCCTTAATCCCCTATACGAATGGCGATATCATCGAATACGATTGGCTGACTGAAGAACTGCACATCATTGCCTCAACAACCAAACAACATTCCCCATTAGTCCATGAAAACAGACTGCCCCTTTCTTTTGTAGACTACCCCCGCTCCCCTTCCTGGCATGAAGTCATCTACATCCCAGATCTCGCCAAACGCCTAGATCTTTCCCCTTTTCAGCAGATACAACGAACCGATGGCATACGCAGCCTCATGGTGGCTCCCCTTTATAATCCTCAAACCTTGTTAGGCTACATCAATATTGGCTCAAATGAGCCGGACGCATTTTTACCCTCTCAGCACACCATCTTTTTAGAAGTGGCCCACTTTATCGCCCTACGTATGCAGCAATCTTACTTAAAACACCAGCAAACAGACCACGCCTGGCAGCTTGAAGCCCTGGTGGAACAGCGCACCGCCGATCTCAAGGAACTCGTGGATCGGTTGGCAGAATCCAACCGCATTAAAGATGAATTTCTCGCTGCCATGAGTCACGAACTGCGCACCCCGCTCCACATCATCCTGGGCAAAGCTGATGTGTTGCAAGATGGCGTATATGGGCCCCTTAACCCCAAACAGCTAAGAGCGGCCGTAGTCATTCGAGAAAATGGCGATCGTTTGCTTCAGTTGATAAACAATTTACTGGAAATATCTCACCTTGATACAAATCAGGTTGATTTATCCATTACCCAGGTAGATATTCAACTTCTCTGCGCCCAACTCATCATCGCGGCGCGTCGTTCAGCCCAGAAAAAACAAATCGAAATCGAATTTGAAGCATTGGTACAACCCATCATACTGGCCGCCGATGAGACACGCCTGGAGCAAATCCTGTTAATTTTATTGGACAACGCGCTGAAGTTTACGCCAGAAGGCGGCAAAGTTGGCCTGGATGTAACCGTCAATATGGACCAGTCAGTCATCCATTTTGCAGTGTGGGATACGGGCATTGGCATAGATTCAGACCTTATCGATCTGATATTTTTACCTTTTAAACAGGTGGACGGCCGTTTATCCCGAGAATATGGCGGCGCCGGGCTTGGTCTGCCACTCGCCTACCGACTCACCCAACTGCATGATGGTACCCTGTCGGTTGTCAGCGAAATAGGCCAGGGCAGCCGTTTTACTGTGTCCCTGCCCCTAAAATTTGTCAATACTATCGAAGAAGAAAAACCGCTTACAGGTTAAACGGTCACTTAAGGAAGTTAATTTTGCGCAAATCTGTTATTGCCATCGTAGATGATCATGAAGAAGTCCGTGAATCTTTCGCAGATTCCTTGTTAAAAGAGGGCTATGAATTCTTGCTCTTTTCAAACGGCAAAGCGTTGTTGTCTTACCAGACTGGCCCCATGCCCGATGTGATCCTGTTGGACGTTATGATGCCCGATATGGATGGTTTCACCGTATGTAAACTGCTAAAAGCCCAAGATAAGTGGCGACACATACCCATCATCTTAATCACTGCCTTGAACACCCACGACTACATCGTCCGAGGGTTGGAAGCTGGTGCGGAAGAATACCTGGTTAAACCTGTTAACACAGTTGAGCTGCGGGCCAGAGTACGTTCTATGCTGCGCATAAAACAACAACACGACGAATTGCAAGAAATATTATCCCAGCGGGAAAGACTTGCTAATATGATCGTCCACGACATGCGTCAACCCATTAACGTGGCTCTCATGCGTGGGTATCTTGTAGAACAAAACACCAAACTATCTGAACCCGACCGAAAAAATATAAAAATCATTGCCTCGCAGTTGAGGCGGCTGGAATCCCTGGCAAACGATATTTTAATGGCCGCTAAAATGCACCAGGGGAAATTTATCATTCAATTAAAAGAAGTTGATTTGAAGCAGATGATTTTAAACGCCAATCCTGATTATATGTTTCAGGCGGAGGCAGTTAACATCGAATTATCTTTAGAACTCCCAGATCAAGCCTGCGTGCTTATGCTGGATAAAAATCTCATTCTAAGAGTGTTAGATAACTTGCTCACCAATGCCCTCAAATTTTCGCCGGCCGAAAGTCAGGTAAAGATTCGGCTGACCCGTTTGGCAGAAGATCAGTCACCCCTGCGTGCCCGGCTGGAAGTGATTGATGGGGGTCCCGGTGTGCCACTCGAGTATCAAAACTTTATTTTTGATGAATTCGAAATCATTGAAATGCGCGGGAAAAGAGGGCCACAAATAGGGCTGGGATTAGCTTATTGCAAAATGGCCGTGGAAGCGCACAACGGCGCTATCTATGTGAAACCCAATCAACCACAAGGTTCAATTTTTGCAGTGGATCTCTAGCTGTATCTCAGCCCATAGAGATAAAGCCACAAAAATAAAATAACATACGGAAGATTGGACAAATCTCGTTCCCAAACGCTGTTATTATGAATGAGAAGCCAGTAGTTTTGATTGTAGACGATGATCCGGCAGCCAGGCAGGCGACGGAAATGCTGCTTCTACGGCAAGGGTATGCGCTGTATCTTGCCGCGAATGGCGCGGAGGCGTTGGCTTGTGTGTCGGCGGTAATTCCCGTCACGTCTATTTGCTCGACGACCGCGCCCGGTAAATTGACCTGGACTGCCATCGCGTTCCGGCTTTGCACCTTGACCTGGAAACTGGTCGTCTCAGCGTCGTCGCTAACGTCTGCCACCTCTTTTAGGGCCACGGCCTCGGCCACAATGCCGCCCAAGTGCTGGTCGGGGCGTGCATCGGTCGGGATCGTGACGCTGAAGCGAACCTCCCGGCTTTCACCGGCAGCCAGCGTTAAATCGTTGGCCGCCAGAGTGATCCAAGAACCGGTCACTTATCGCGGATCATCATACATAAGAAAAACGGATCCTCCTGTTTGCCCTGTTGTCATATCCACGGCGTACAGGCGAAACGTTCCGGCTGCTGTTCCGGAATTAATCACCCATATGCTGTTTTCGAGCGTGGCGCCGGATTGACCCTGGAGGATATAGTAGGATTTGTTTTGTGGCGCTGCCTGAGAGCTGACAATCTTTAAGGAAAAGTTTGCCCCTTCATCGGCAAAAACGGCCGTTACGCACCGGCCGCTTAAAAAAGAATGATTCCAAAATTAAAAAGGTGAAGTAAATTTTTCATACGCTTTAACAACCTTTTAGATGTTTCAATAGCAGGTAACATGATAAAGAGCTGGCAGGAAAATTCCTGCCAGATCCTAAGCGTACTTGCAGGTTGTCGGAAAAGTAGAAATGGAAACACGGATGACACGGATTTAACCGATTTACACCGATTTTCTGGTGATTTATCCGTAAAAATCCGTCGAATCCGTTCAATCCGTGTACCTATCCTGAGTTCTCCGACAGGCTGCTAGGATTTGATCCGTTCCATTCAAAATCCCGCTGAAGGAAAGGGCTTGTGTCGCAACTAAAACCAGCGGAGCGCCTGTGATCGTCGTTGTACCGGTTTCTGTGCCATCTTCAGCAAAACTGGGGGAAGCGGTGGTTAGGGCTAAAACCCCAACGAGGGCTAAAATAACCCAAAAGGATGGTCTGTGGTTTGTACGGGTGTTCTTGTTGTTAAATATCTCCTTGTCTAAAATTGGTGTAGAATGCACGGGCGAAGAGGAAAGAAACCATGACACAAAAAGTGACCGTTGATTTTCACCCATATACCTTTACCCAGGACTTTCTGAATAGCTATATCCCTCACGAATAAGGAGTTCCGATCCGATGCGCCGACGCAACATTGCTCTGTTGGTTGTTCTGCTTCTGTTAACAGGCTTCGTCATCATCCCCTTTGCCATCCCCCTTAACGAGGATGGCGTAGATCCGCGCCAACTGGCCGGGCCAGACGGCGCATTCATCACCCTACAAGGGGTCACTGTCTATTATGAAACGCTGGGTGAGCCGGACGCGCCGACGGTCCTCTTCATTCATGGTTTGTATGGTTCCACCGCCTCCTGGCGCTACAACATGGCCGACCTGGCGGCGGCCGGGTATCGGGTTATCGCCTATGACCGCCCTGGGTTTGGCCTGTCGGACAAAGCAGCCGACTTTGATTACGCCCTGAACAACCAGGTTGACCTGGCGCTGGCCTTGTTGGATGCGTTGGGGGTGGGAGAAACGGCCGTTGTCGGGCACAGCGCCGGAGCCAAGACGGCCGTCGAACTGGCGCGGCGTCAGCCGGAGCGGGTGACGCAGTTGGTCCTGGTGGACGCCCTGACGACGGCCGGCGGGCCGCCAGCTTTTGTCGGCCGGTTGGTGGAACTGCCGCCGGTGTGGCAGTGGGCGCGGATCGGGCTGCAAGCCTACTTCACGCGGCAGAATCTAGAGGCGTCGTTAGGCAGCTTTTACGTGAACCCTTCCTTTTTAGAGGAGGCGGATTATGATGCCTACTGGCGCGCTTTCCAGACGCCGGGTTGGGACGTGGCGCTGCTGGCGCTGACCCGCGACAGCGCCGGGGAACAAATGCGCGAAGAGGATTTGCGCCAGATCACGACCGATACGCTGCTGCTGTGGGGCGAGCAGGACGCCACCACGCCGCTGGCGCAGGGCGAAAACTTGGCGCGGCTGCTGCCCAACAGCGAACTAGTGGTCATTCCCCAGAGCGGGCATCAGCCATTTGAGGAGCAGGCCGAGGCGTTTAACACCGCACTGTTATTGTTTTTGCGGCGTTGAGCCGGATTCTTTCCAGGAAAAATATCTTCGATTATAGATTATTGAGGGGTGTGGTTCATTTCAGTTACGCTTTGTGTAGGCGGATTGGCAAAGATACATCCCGCCTGTCTCGCCCCTACCTGCTCAACTCATTTGAAACACACCCATTTTCATGGTGACAGTCATTCAGAGATGGGGGACGTTATGGGCACGGCCGTTTGGCCGGGATTAAAGCCGATTTCATCCAGGTAGACAGCCCCGGCTTCACGGCCGTCAAACAGCAAACGAATCCCACGCAGTTGATCTGGCTGGAAAGATGGGTTGGCTAACTGAAAAGCAGCCAGCGGCAGCGTGTAGGTTTGCAACACCACTTCCTCTGGCGTGATGTCGCCGGGGAAACCGTTCAACCCATATAACCACGCCGCTTTGACCAGGTGAGCGGGCAGGGTGGGCATCATGGGGGCAAAGTTGCTCAGGGGCAAGCGGGTGGGCTGGCTAACGGCCGTTGCCAATTCCACCCACACTTCGCCCACCGCCGGCTCACCGGGGACACTGGCCAGGGCAAACGTCAGGTTGTGCGCCGGCGACAGGCCCCAGCCGGCCACCTTCTCCTCCGGCAGAGTGAGTGTATAACCGGGCTGCGCACCGGCGTCCCAGGCCAGATGCAGCGCTTTATTGCCCTGGTCGGTCTGGTCGTCGCGCAGTTTGAGCGTTTCTACTTTGGCGTAGGTCATGTCCTCAGCCGCAGCTTCGGCCCCGGTCAGTTCGGTGGCGGCCAACCCCGCGCTGCCGCTGTTGGTGTCCACCGGGATGAATGACGCCTCTTGCAGCTGCGTCGCCACAATGCCTGGCGGCAGCCAGTTGGCGGCGGCCGCCGGATTGCCAAAAACAGCGCGATAGTCAGCTTCATCGCGCAGGGCCGCATTCAAGAAGCTGGTAATCATCACTTTAGCCGCCTGTTCTTGCGCCGCACCGGTGAGCAGCGGGGCGCGGTTGAGCAGCAGCGAGTTGTACAATCCGCGATCCTTATTGCCCCATACACTGTTGAACTGGCCGTGATTGGCCTGGTAAACGTAGGCCAGCGCCTTAAAGCCGGTTGGGTTTTCGTAGAAACGCGCCCGGTTGTACTGCTGCTGCCCGTAGAGCATAAACGTGTCGCTGTCATGCCCACCCGCCAGCAGCAGGTAGTTGGCGTGATCCAGAGTCGGTTTGCGGCCGCCCGGCCCGGCATATGCGTCCGACGGGGCGATGCTAACGATACCGCGAATGCCAAAACCGAACTCCTGCGGTTGCGAGACGGCCGTTACTGGTTCCATCGTTTGCCAGTTCAAATACTCCGCCCAGGCCACCGCCTCGCCGCCCCGCGAATGGCCGATGAGGGCGATGTGGTCCATATCTATTTTGCCATTGAACGGATTGCCCGGCGTCTCGTACCAACTTTGCCACTGTGTTACATGTTGCAGCAGCAGCCAGGCGCGCAGCGGCATTTCCTCAAACTTGCCGTCAAAGAACAGCAGGCCATTGAGAAAATTTTCGTCTATCGAGACAGCGATGTATCCCTGGCTGGCGAGATGCTCGCCCAGGTAGGCGTAGCCGGGTTCAGAGTATTCACTCATGGCGTGGTTGCCATGCACGATAAGAACAAGCGGGAATGGTCCCGCGCCTTCGGGATACCAGACCAGGCCGTTGAGCGGCAGTTGGCTGAAATCGAAGCCCCAATACCAGCGGAAATAGGCGCTGACCAGGCTGCTATAGCTGCTGAAGATACGCGACCCGTCTACGGTTGGGGTGATGAGGCTGGCGTCCGCGCCATATTCGGGACGACGGCCGTCCGCGCCGCTGCCGTAGCTGAGGGTTTGCACGGTGTAGGGGCCGGGCTGACCGGGATTGTCCAGGGCAAGGGTGGGAGTAACGGCCGTTTCCGGCAGCGCCGTCACGTACTCATCAAACCCAGGATAGAGTACCCAGACAGTAAAGGCCAGGAAGAGAAAGATGGGGATGGTGATGAGGGCGATTTGGGCCGGGCGGGAACGGCCGTTCATCCGCGCCAGGGCCAGCAGCATCACCGTGAAGCCAGTCAGGACGATGGCTATTTCACCGACCACCGGCAAAATAATGGACTGGAAAAAGCTGTCCGGCCAGAGCAGATCTCCGGCAATGTAGATGAATGCGCCAAAAATCCGGCCGACCGACACGGGCGGGATTGTTTGCAGCGCCTGCGCGCCCCAGGCAAAGTGGGTCAGGCGGCATAAAAGGCCAAGTACCTTCCACAAGAGAATCGCCAGCCCTTCTCCGGCAAAGAGGATGGCAAAGCCGAGGAACCCCATCACCGCCGCGCCAATGACGCGGGGTACGCCGAGAGAAACTTCCAGCCCCATCAGGGCGGAGACGACAATGGCCCCAGCCGTCACGCCGCTGGCAAAACTGCGCAGGGCGATCAGCCAGGCAGACGGCCGTTGTGAAGACACTGCCGCCGGGGTCGCATGATCAGCTAAAGGAACAGCAGGCGTTGTCATAGGCAAAACACCTCGTGTTTATTTCGTGGTCTGGCGGCTGCGCCAGAATTTATAGATGGCAAAGGCCACCAGTAACAGAACGGCCAGCATCGCCGAAATGGGCGGCGCAATTATGGCCGTAAACAGCACAAAAAGCGCTGCAATGATACTGAGTGTACTTTCTTGTTTGTCGTTCATTATAGTTTCTCCTGATGCAAGCTAGTGCCCAAAGCATATTGGTAACCAACCATCGCTGTACTCTATCTTTGGTGACGTTCACCAAACCATAACCTAAGATAGAGGCATAGGGTGGTGCTTTCTGCTGATTAGTTGAGCGTCACGGACCCCAGGGAAATGTGAATCGTCAGGTCCACGCGGTCTGGCGCGTTTTCATATCCGGCCGTTTGCCAGACGTTTTCCTGACCATCCATCTGGCGCAGCCCGGCGTTGTTGGCGTTGAAGCTGCCCAGGGCACGATCCAATTCAACACGCAGCGCCATGCCTGGTGGCAAGCGCAAGGTAACAGACCCGGCATTCACGTCCAGGGTGATGGTATGACGGCCGTTTTCCGGCAGCGTGATCTCCATCGTGGCCGCGTTGGTGGCCAGGTCCGCGTGGTAATCGCCGCCGGGCAGCAGCAGTTCCACGTCACCAGCGTTGGCCGCCAGCGTCAACGACTCGAGCTGCAAATCGCGCAGGTCGAACAGCGAACGGCCAGCGACCGCTTCCAGCTTGAGCGCTGCCGGGACGCTGCCGTTTAGCCCTAACTGCCAGCGGTTGCTCTCGCCATACTGCTGCCAGTATTCGGGCAGGAACACCCATTCCTCGCTCTGGTTCTGTGGCGCCAGCCTGACGGATGCCCGGCTGCCGGTAACGCGCGTATCAAACAGGTAATCATCCTGGTAAGTGATAGTCCCGGCAATCAGATCGCTGCTGTCGGCCAGCGCGGACAGATCGGCACCGGGCGGGCCGATGATCAGGTCGTAAACGGCCGTTTCCACCCCGTTCGCCCTAAACTCAATCGGCTTTGTCTGCCAATCACCCATTTCCACCCGGCTGCTGAAGGGCGTTCCGCTCAGGCCATTGAGCAGCACAAAACCGAACAACAACACCGCCGCCAACCCGATGCCAGCGCTAAACAGGGAAGCATACGGCCGTGGCGCCTGCAAAGCCAGCACATTCACCCCCAGAAAGATGAGCAGCAGCGGCCACAAACGCAGGACGTCCAGCCAATATAAGTCTGTTACCGGATTCAGACGGTTTACCAGAAAGAACAAGCCAATGGAGATGAGGGCAATTGGCCCAAACAGAGAAGTGTGCCGTGGTTCACGGCGTGACAGTTGCGACATCTTTCCCCCTTACGCTTTGCGCCAGCCACCACGCAGATTGCGCAGCAGCAAGAAAATACCCAACACAATCAGCAGCAGCGGCAGGCCGTAACTGCCCAGGCTGTGCCCACCGACGCCGATGAATAGTTCAAAGAAAACGGCCGCTACGACAAAGATGATCAGCCCAACGCGGATCAAATCCTTCCCCGTTTGCACCAGCTCGGCGCGATCTTTGATCGTTCCCAGCAGCCACAATCCCAGACCAGGTCCTGTTGGCACGACCAATGCCCAGGCATAAGACCAACTGGCCCACCAATCGGTGAGGCTTTGGGCAAACAGGATGACGCCCACCATGCTGACGATGCCGCTGACAATGGCCAGCGCCTTTGCCGTTTCTCCTTCCAGGGACAATGCGCCCAAAAACAGGAACACACCAGGGATAATGATGGTGAAGGGCCACAGATAGATGCCCAGGTGAATGTCGAAGAGTTGACCGACCAAAAAGGCAATTCCCAGGAGGACCAGCAGCACGCCGACTGGCATGTTGCCTCTCATCATGGTTTCCGATTTCGTTTGCTTTTCCATTTTCATTTTCTCCTTTTATCAGCGAAATGCTCATTCTTTACCGCACAATGAAAAGGATAACGGCCGTTACCCCCTATGTCCTCTAACTTTGGTTACGTTCACCCAAATCATAACCTAAGATAGTGGCTGCCGACCTTCATTATCTACTGGCTTATGCCCTTAACTGCTTATCGCATCTTGATGGTTTGGGTCTATCAAAACAGTGACAGCCTGCCGCTCATGCAAATTATGCACGCCTTTTACAGCGGCACATTGGGCGTTGTGGGGCCAACCACCCCGGTCGAAGAAGGTCTGCTCTGGAAAGCGCTTTTTGCGGCCGTGCTGTGGATGATACTGACGATAGTCGTCATCCGCTGCGGCGGCGGGTTGTCGCGGCGACAGCAGGGATAATCACTGTCTCTGCGTGACATTTATCACTTCTCTTTTGCAAGCGGCTTCATGTATCATGTATCCTGGAAAAGTAGGGTTTATTCCAGGATGAAATGATGATGCGAGAGCAGCCAGACACAGTATCCGCCCCGCCTCCCTCACCAGACGCCACAATGCTGATGGAGAGTCCCCTGCTGCATACCAAGCTGCGCAGTCCTGGCGCTACGCCCACCCTGCTGTCTCGCCCCCGCCTCAGCAGCCAACTGCACCTGCAATCCAATGGATTCCTCACCCTGGTTTCGGCCCCGGCGGGCTTTGGCAAAACGACGCTGGTGACAGATTGGCTGCGCCAGCAAAACCGGCCGGCGGCCTGGTTGACGCTGGACGAACAAGATAACGATCCCGTTCTCTTTTGGCGCTATCTCATCGCCGCTTTGCAAGTGGTTGACGAGCGTCTTGGCCTACGGGCGCTGGCGGCCCTGGGCACGCTGGCGCGAGTTTCGCTGGAAACGGCCGTTACCTATCTCCTCAACGACATCGTCAGCCATATCCCGGCCGACACAATCCTCACCCTCGTTGTGGACGATTTCCACTGGATTCACAGCGCCGCCATATTTCAGAGCCTCAACTACCTGCTCCAGCACCAACCGCCACAGCTCCACCTGGTGCTGCTCACCCGCGCCGACCCGCCGCTGTCCCTGGCCCGCCTGCGGGTAGCCGGACGGCTGGTAGAACTGCGCGCCGCCGATCTGCGTATGACGCCGCCGGAAATGGCCGCGTTTCTGAACCAGGTCATGGCCCTCGATATTTCCGACGACACTCTGGAGCTGTTGGCGCAGCAAACCGAAGGCTGGCCCGCCGGCTTGCAGTTGGCGGCGCTCTCGCTGCGCCAGCGGGGCGCTGTAGAAGCGGCGCAGTTGGTGCAATCCTTTGCCGGGGTCAGACAGCACGTATTTGCCTATCTCATGGAAGAGGTGTTGACCCACCAACCGGATGAAGTACGCCAATTTTTGCAGCAAACGGCCGTTCTGCCCCAATTTTCCGCGCCCCTGTGCACGGCCGTGACCGGCCAGACCAACGCCGCGCAGCGGCTGCGCCAGCTAACCGCCGACAACCTCTTCATCACTCCTCTGGATAACGCCGGGCAGTGGTATCGGTATCACCCGCTTTTTGCCGAGATGCTGCGCGCCAACCTGGATGAAGCCGCCCAGCGCGACTGCCAGCGGCGCGCCGCCCTGTGGTATGCCGCGCAGCAGATGATGCCCGAGGCCATGCGCAGCGCCCAAGCGGCCCAAGATTATGACCTGATGGCCCAATTCCTGACCCAATCCTACAAAACCTTTTTAGGACAGGCTTTGTTGGTCTCCTTGCAAAAATGGCTGGCCGCTTTGCCAGACGCTTACCAGACGCCGCGCTCACGCCTGGCGGCGGCCTGGTGCCGCGTGTATGAAAGCAATGAAGCCGAGCTGCAGCAGATCGTCGCCGCCATCAGCGCGCAGTCGCCTGAACTGGATGAACCATTTCAAGGCGAGATTCTGGCGGTGAGAGCGATTTACGCCTCTCTGTACGGCCGACTCAACAATGCCATTCTCTGGGCGACTGAGGCCATCACGCTGATTGCTCCTGAAGATCATCTCAGTCTGGCGGCGGCTTACCAGGCATTGGGCAACGCCTACCGCCATCAGGGGCAGTTGGATGCCGCTTTAGCCGCTTACGGCCAGACCCGGCAGCATTTTGAGAAACTGGGCAATGTTTTCATGGGTCAACTGCCGCTCTACCGCACGGCCAGCATTCAAATTATGCAGGGACGAATGAAGCAGGCGTGGCAAACGTATGAATCCATCCGGCAGCACGCCCAATCTGCTGGTTACGAACCGTTAATCATGACGGGCGAGGTTTATGGCTATCTCAGTGATCTGTATTGGGAATGGAATGACCTGGAAAAGGCAGAAGCGTATGCCCGGCAGGAGATTGAGCTGGGGCAGTCCGGCCACATGCTGCTGTCATTGGTGGATGGCTACCTAAGGCTGGCAGCGGCGGCTGATGCGCAAGAGGACGAAGCGGGCGCGCGGGAAGCGCTGGGGTTGGCGCAGGCAACGGCCGTTCAATTTCAATCGGCGTCTATGTCAGCGCAGGTTGTTATGCACCAGGCCCGCCACGAACTGGCCTGGGGCAATCTGACCGCCGCCAGCGCCTGGGCCGATGGGTACACCGGCCAGCGGGATGAAGGCGTTTGCCCGCTTACCCCCCTATCGGCACAAACAGCCGACCTGCTGCTGGCGCGCATCCGCCTGGCGCAGGGCGAAATGGCATTGGCATTAAATTTGCTACACGAAATCTTGCCTCAATTCGAGGCTGCCGGCCGTATCCGTCTGGTGGCCGAGGCCAATGTGGTGCAAGCCCTGGCCTGGTCCGGCCAAAAACAAGATGCCGCCGCCCAAAAAGCGCTTATCCGCGCCCTGGCGCTGGCACAGCCGGAAGGCTACATCCGCGTGTTTGTGGAAAATGGCCCGGTTTTGATCCCCTTGCTCGACCAGGTGCGCCATCTATTCCCAGATTACGTCTCCCAACTGCTGAACGCTTTGCCCGCCAGCCCGGCGGCCGGCGCAACCCCTTCGCTCTTACTCGACCCCCTGACAGAACGGGAGCAGGAAATCCTGGCCCAGATCGCCCTGGGACAGTCCAACCAGCAGATCGCCGAGGCGCTGTTCATCAGCGTGGGCACGGTGAAAGGCCACGTTAACCACATTCTTAGCAAATTGGACGTGAAGAACCGCACCCAGGCACTGCTGCGCGCCCGCGAACTGAATCTGCCGGACATACATAGCCAATCATAACTTTGGTTAGGCGACAAACGCCGGCGCAAGTTCTACACTGGGAGCATGTTAGAACCACTACGACACCACGTCAGTGAAGCGTTAACGGCCGAATCGTCGGCGACTTTATCCACAAACGGCCCCGGCGGCATTCAGGCTGGTTTTTTCCCCTGCGAGGCAGATGGCCTGACTTTGTACCTGCTGGTTCCGGCAGCCTCCGATGTGTTGTTTAACCTGGAAGCGGAAACGGCCGTTGTCGTCACCACCCCCCACTGGCAAATGGAAGGCGAAGGTGAAGTTCTCCCATTGGGGCAGGCGCCGCAAATGCTCCGCCTGCCCCGTCTGCCACAAGCTGCGGGTTGTGCGCTGGTCGCCGTGCGCTGTCAACGCCTCCATCTGAACTGGTCAGTAGGCTGGGGCTACCGCGAAACAATTGATGTCTGAGCCTGGCGAGTGACTGGTAGTAGGTCCAGTGCAAAAATGTGCTGCAAGCTGCAAAACCGCTGCCTGATTCTGGCCCCTGCCATCATCACGGCGCTTGCAGTACCCATTACCCGTTCAACAGCCCTTGACCGTTTATTCATTCGCGGATATACTTCAATTAAATTTGAACTATTGTGCAAAAGAAAAATGATTGATGTAAATCCACCACCTATTGCCCTGGAGCGCCTGACCGAACAATTGAAAGCGCTGGCGAACCCCAAACGCCTGCAAATGATCCATTTGCTGATGGAAGGGGTGCATTGCAACTGCGAATTGGGCGAAGCGCTGGACATGGCGCCCAACTTAATCTCGCACCACATGAGCATCCTACGAGATATTGGACTGGTGGAAATGGAGCGAGATGCGGTTGACGGCCGTTGGGTCTATTTTTCGCTCAATGAAGCGGCGCTAACCGCACTCAACCAGGATTTTGGCGCGTTTTTTGCCATGGCGCGCATCAAACCGCGCCGCCCGACTTGCGGACCGCAAGGTTCGGTTGTGTCCATGAGTGAAATTGCCATCGGCTGATTTTTTTTGCCCAATTAGTTCAAAAATATTTGAAGTAGACTATATTTTGCAAGGACAACACCATCATGACCGATTCCATTTCTATTTTTAATTCTGTCCCCACAACGGCCGTTGGCGAAAAAAATAACACCAACAAAACGGCCGTTATCGAACTATTTGATCCCCCCATGTGCTGCCCCACCGGTCTGTGCGGGCCATCGCTGGACCAAACGCTGCTAAACGTCAGCGAAATGATTATGACCCTGCAAGCCGAAGGCACGACTGTCGAACGCTACCAGATGACCAGCCACCCGCAAAAGTTCATGCAAAACAGCGACGTGATGCGCCTGGTGCGTGAACAACAGATGGCCGCGCTGCCGATAACGGCCGTTCACGGTCAGGTCATCAAAGTTGGCGCTTCCCACCCTGAAAGAACTCCGCGCCGCCCTCAACGGCTCTGTCACCCAATAAAACTACACAGAGACACAACAAGACAAAGCGCTTCTTTGTCCCTTTGTGCCTTTGTAATAAATTCCCAAAGGAAACCCTATGAACACCCAATTTATCTTCTTCTCCGGCAAAGGCGGCGTGGGCAAAACCAGCATGGCCTGCGCCACGGCCGTGCGCCACGCCGACGCCGGCCAACGCACCCTGATTATCACCACCGACCCGGCGGCCAATTTAGCCGACGTGTTTGAACAACCCATCGGCCATCACATGACGCCGCTGACCGGCATCGCCAACCTGTGGGCCATGGAAATTGATCCCGACACAGCCACCGAAGAGTACAAAGAGCGCGCGCTGGCCCCTCTGCGCGACATCTTTCCCGCACCGATGGTCGAAGTCATTAACGAGCAAATGAGTGGCCCCTGCACCGCCGAAGTAGCCGCCTTCGACCGCTTCACCGACTTCCTGGTGCTGGACAACGAAGCCGATCAGCCGGTAGAGTTTGACGTGATCGTCTTCGATACCGCGCCCACCGGCCACACCATTCGCCTGCTGGAACTGCCGGCCGAATGGGCCAACACCATCAGCGCCGCCGAACAAGGCAGCGGACAGACTTGCATCGGGCCAGCCGCCGCCATCCAGAGCGCCAAATTCAAATACGAACGCGCTTTGGCGATTTTGCGCGACCCGGCGCAGACGCGCTTCACCTTTGTGCTGCACCCGGAAGCCATCGCCATCCACGAAACGCGGCGCGCCATCGGCGAACTGGGCAAACTGGAAATCCACACCCACGAGCTAATCATCAACGGCATCATCCCGCCGGAAGCCACCGACAACGCCCTCTTTGCCGCCCGCGCCGAGATGCAGGCGGGCTACCTGACCCAGATAGAGCGCGACCTGCCCTACCCGGCGCGGCGCATGTTCCTGATGGATGGCGAGATTAAGGGGATTGAGCGCTTGCGCACCGTTGCCGCTCTGCTGCACGGAGAGGAAACCAACCCCTTCAGCAGCAACGGCCACACGGCCGCCAACGGCCACACGGCCGTTCCCGCCCCTTTCATACTGTCCCATCCAGCCGAATTGATGCCGCGCATCCTGCCGAACGGCCATCGCCGCACCATCTTCTTCGCCGGTAAGGGGGGTGTGGGCAAGACAGTTGCTTCCTGCGCAACGGCCGTTTGGCTGGCAAATCAGGGCATCAAAACCTTACTGCTCACCACTGACCCGGCTGCCCATTTGGGCAACGTCCTGGGTGAACCGGTCGGCGACGAACCGGCGCCGTTGGTCGGGCTGCCCAATTTGTGGGCGGTGAAAATTGATCCCAAAGCGATGGGTGAAGTGTACAAAAAGCGCATCCTCGACGACGCCCGCCAGCGCGGCCGTCCCGAAGGGGCGATCAAAGCCATGGCCGAAGAGTTGGACTCCCCCTGCACCGAAGAGATCGCCGCCTTCGACCGCTTCATCGAATTTGCCTCTGATGGACCGTGGCAGAGTGTCGTTTTTGACACCGCGCCCACCGGCCATACCCTGCGCATGTTGGAACTGCCGATGGACTGGAGCAAGCAGATAGACGTGAAGGCGTTTGCCTCGGTGGATACGGCCGTTGCTGATGACATCGCCAAACAACGTTTCGCCGATGTGATTGACATGATGCGCCGCCCGGAACGCAGCACCTTCGCCTTTGTCATGTACCCGGAATCCACGCCCATCATCGAGGCCTACCGCGCCAGCCAGGAATTGGCGACGCTGGACATTCCCACCGGTCTGGCCGTGGCTAACTTCGTCATTCCCGAAGAGCAGGCCGACACACCCTTCACAAAATCTCGCCGGGCCATGCAGGCTGGCTACCTGGCGGAAATCCAGGAACGCTTCGATACGCCCGTGCTGACCATCCCCCTGCTGCCGCAGGAGGTGCAAGGGCTGGCGATGCTGGCCGAACTGGGCCAACAGATGTATGGGAAACCAGTGATGACTTAAGAGAATTTCCCAGATTGGTCCAAGATTGGGCCAATCTGGGAAGGCCAATTCGATATACAAAACATGCGTTCTGTTTGCTGATGGACTATAATAAACCAAAATTTCAAGGATATAGACAACCATGTTTTATCGCCAGAAATTATTAGTGGCTCTGATTGAAATAAGTGGTGGCTCCCTTCCTAATACTGATTTACAAAAATTACTCTTTTTGTTTTGCCAGGAAACAGGTCAAAACTACTACGATTTTTTCCCCTACAAATACGGTCCTTTTAGCTTCACCTCTTACGATGACAAGCAAAAGCTGACTAACAAAGGGGTGTTAAAAAAAGGCGATTCTTTTGTGCTGGCTGCTCCATCTTCCTATTTAACACAGTTGAAGAAAAGTGATGTTGCTGCTTTACAGCAGCTTATGATCCGGCATAAATTGCGCGGCAGCGCACTTGTACACCAAGTATATTTGGCATACCCACAATATGCTGCCCGCAGCCATATTGTAGATAAATTAT
Source organism: Candidatus Leptovillus gracilis (assembly GCA_016716065.1). NCBI lineage: Bacteria > Bacillati > Chloroflexota > Ardenticatenia > Promineifilales (SeqCode) > Promineifilaceae (SeqCode) > Candidatus Leptovillus > Candidatus Leptovillus gracilis. The sequence goes on from JADJXA010000016.1 coordinate 97,748, forward strand.
TAACGGAACAGGAGAAAGACTATATATCTTCTGCTTGGGATAAAGAAACAATATCCACACTATTTACTATTGGCTACGAAGGCAGCAGCATTGATGATTACTTACACCGCCTACTATTTAATAATGTTCAAACTTTGATAGATGTGCGCCGCAATCCAATCTCTCGTAAGCATGGTTTTTCCCAAAGACAGCTACAACAATATACCGGCAAGGTAGGTATTCGTTATGTACATTTGCCAGAATTGGGAATCGCTTCTCATCTCAGGAAAAACCTCGTAGACCAGGATGACTATACAGTTCTTTTTGAGCAATATAATCAAGATATACTGCCCCAACAAACAGTGGCATTGGCAAAAATCACACACCTGCTCCAATCTGATAAACGCATTGCTTTAACCTGTTTTGAAGCGGATCCCTGCATGTGCCATCGTCACAAAATTGCCCAACAATTAGAAGCAGGGATTGATTGCCCTATTGTTCACATTTAGGAGTTTGGTTCATGTCTCTCCCCGTTGAAATTCCCCAAGCCCGTGTTCTCATCACCGTCAAAACATATCCCAACCCCTCCCCAAAATACGACGAGTTAGTCTGTAACGCCGGGTTTTTGGAAAGTGGCGAATGGGTACGCATCTACCCCATAAAATTCCGCGCCTTACCTTATGAACAGCAATACAGCAAATATAGTTGGATTGAATTGGATTTGGTTAGGCGAAGCCAGGATTTGAGGTTAGAAAGTTACAGCCCTAAACGAGGAATTGATGAAGAAATCAAAACTGTTAGGCAGGTATCCACCGGTAAGAAACAAGATTGGCGCGAACGGAAACGATACGCCTGTCGTGAAGTATTCACCTCAATGACCGAGCTAATCGTTTTAGCTAAAACAGCAAATGTTTGGAAATCATTGGCAACCGTAAAGCCCAAGGAAATTGTCAAATTTGAAGTTGAGGCAGATGAGCGTGATTGGAAGCCACAAATACGCGATAGCTTAAGACAAATGAGCTTGTTTGGCTCACCATCATCTCAAGGCCGCGAACTAAATGTGGTACAAAAGCTACCCTACAAGTATTACTATCACTTTCTTACCGAAGGGGATAACCACCCCCGGCGGATGATGATAGAAGATTGGGAAATTGGAGCGCTCTATTGGAACTGTCTGGCCCAAACAGAAGGTGATGAAGTTGCCGCCAATAATCTTGTGCGCCAAAAGTATGAAGAAGAATTCTCGAACAAAGATCTTCACCTTTTTGTAGGGACAACACTGGCAAATCACATCAGAGCGCCTAATCCGTTTGTTATTATTGGTGTGTTCTATCCACCTGTAATACAACAATTAGGGTTTGATTTCTAGCGCCAAGTCATCTACCAAGTATGAAAACAACAAGTTGATGAAGCGGAAAAACGATTATGCCGATGTACGATTTTCGCTGTACACAATGTGGACATCCGTTTACTGTGCGGGCATCGTTCCAGCAGAAGGACGCCGGATTACAGCCGGAATGCCCGGTTTGCCATTCAATTGAAACGCAGCAGGTGTTGACGGCCGGTATTTTTATCGGTCAGGCGGCGGCGAAGGGAAGCAGTATGCCCCTGCCGATGATGAGCGGCACAACTTGCGGCTGTGGTTCCGGCGGGTGCGGCTGTGGTTAAAAGCACAACCATCCAAATCATTGGCGCGCCGGTGGCTTGCGCCGATGGCGTCAAGGATACCTGGCGCGAAATGGCCGGCTGGCTGGCGGGAAAACTGAGGGCACGATATGGCACGGCCGTTACCACCACCTACCACGACCTCTTCGACCCCGACTGTCCACCCCTGCCGCCAGATACACAACTCCCGCTCGTACTGGTTAACGGCGAACTGCTGACCAGCGGCGGCAAGCTCTCCATGCCGGTTATTCGACGCCACCTGGATGCGCTGGGCGTTCAGCCTGAACCGTAGATTGCTGATTTTGACTGTCAAGAATGTTGTCGTCTGGTCGTTGGGCGCAGGACCGCGCCAATCTTCCGGCTCTCAAAGAAAATCACAAACGAATAATACCGCGCTCCAAAGCCACCCTCACCGCCGACATGCGGTCGCCAACGCCCAACTTCTCAAAAATGTGAATAAGATGGGTCTTAATGGTGGCCGTGCTGACATGCAGCGCCTTGCCGACCTGCTGGTTGTTGTTGCCGGCGGCCACCAGTTGCAGCACCTCAATTTCGCGGGCGCTGAGGTTTTCTTCGGCCGGGGCGCGCATCCGGGTCATCAGGCGGGCGGCCACAGCCGGCGCCAGCACCGATTCCCCCCGGCTGGCAGCGCGCACGGCGCGAAACAACTCTTCGCGCGGCGTATCCTTGAGCAAATAGCCGGTCGCGCCGGCTTCCACCGCCCGCACGATGTCGGCGTCGCTGTCGTAGGTGGTGAGGACGAGGATGTTGGCCGACGGCCGTTGCTGTTTAATCGCCTGAATCGCCCCCACCCCATCCAGACCCGGCATCCGCAAATCCATCAGCACCACGTCCGGGCTTAGGCGGGCATCCAGGGCCACCGCCGCCGCGCCATCGGCGGCCATCCCGGCCACCGCCATGTCTGCCTGCCCGGTTAGCATCCCGGCCAGGCCCTCCCGCACCACCGGATGGTCGTCCACAATCAAAATTTGAATTTGCGCCACCATGACCTCACCTCTTCTTCAATCTCTAACCCTGGTTGTTCACCGGAATCGCCACCGCCACCGTTGTGCCGGCGCCGCGTTCGCTTTCTACTTCCACCGTGCCGCCCAACTGCGCCACTCGTTCGCGCATCGCCGTTAAACCAAAACCGCCGGAGAGGTCGGTGGGCGCGGAACCGGTGAGGCCGACGCCGTCATCGGCCACGTCCAGCGTGACCACGTCGCCCATGTAGGAAAGCGTCACCTGCACCTGGTGGGCCTGGGCGTGCTTGCGCACGTTGGCCAGCGCTTCTTGCGCCGCCCGAAGCAGGGTGATGTCGAGATCGGGATGCAAGGTCAGGCTGTCGCCGGTGATAACGGCCGCTGCCTTCACCCCCGTCTCTTCCTGCCAACGCGCCACCAGCCGCTCAATCGCCGCCGGCAGAGATTGCTGCGCCAGCAAATCCGGGCGTAAATCCTGCACTACCTGACGCGCCTGTGTCAGGCTGGCGCGGGCCGTTTCCCGCGCCTTGTTCAGGTGGTAATGCGCCTGCTCCGGGTCCACTTCCGACGCTTGTTCGGCAGCTTCCAGGTGCAGCACAATGCTGGTAAATCCCTGAGCCAGGGTATCGTGGATTTCGCGGGCCAGCCGTTCGCGTTCTTGCAACATGCCCTCGCGCCGCTCGGCGGCTGCCAATTCCGTCTGGGTGCGCTGCAGCTGTTCAATCAAGATACGCCGCTGTGCGCTTTGGCGAATGATGGCGTAAATCCAGACGCCCATCAACATGGCGCCGGCCGTATACCCAACCCAATACAGCAGCCCGACGCCCCACCAGTCTGGCGGTCGGCCGCTGCTGACAAAGTTATCATAGGCGGCCAGGCTGTTGATGAACAGAGTCATCAGCAAGGCCGGGCCAATGGGCAAAAAGATGTAGACAAACGGGACCAGCCCGGCGAGCAGGAAGTAGAAGACGGGATCAATGCGCACCAGCAAGAACCACAAAAGAACGCCGAGCGCTACGATGGGGGTCGTGATGAACGGCCGTTCCCGCAAGCGCCAATGGACCATGCCGTAAAACAAAACCGCCTGCCACAGCCCTAAACCCAGTCCCAACAGGAGGATGCGGCTCTGGGCGGCGGCGTTATCCGGGTCGGTCAGCCCCAGGCTGACGACCAGGAGCAGATTGATGTGGTAAACGGCCGTCCACAACCAACATGTCCGTTCCCAAATGTCACGTTGTGCTATCGGGGATGATTCCTGTTTCATCGAAAAAAGCTTTTTAGCCGCGGAGAGCGCAGAGAGCGCGGAGTTTTTCTCGGGAGATTCTTGCTCTCCGCGTCCTCCATGCCCTCCGCGGTTAGTTTTTCAGTGATCTCACTATTCCCTGCCAGTTTAGCAGCATCTACTCCCAACGGAAAGTTTGCCGCGACACGATGATGCCGACGACTAGCAGCCCAATCACCACTGCCAGCGACGTCAGATTCCACGTGCCCTTGAGCCACAATTCTTCCAACAGCTTCACCACATGAGTCAACGGGAGAAATTCCGAGAATTTCTGCACCGATTCCGGCATGATCTGGCGCGGCATGGCCGCCCCGGAAAGAAAAAGCATGGGGTAAAACAAAGCCATTCCCACCGCCTGCGCGGCGCGAGGTGTGGGCAGTACGCCCGCCAGCACAAAGCCAACGGCCAGAAAACTGAGACCGCCGAGCAGTGCGGCCGCTATCAGCCCCAGCGATGCTTCTGGCGGCCGCAAATCGTAGACCAGGAAGCCAGCCGTCACCAGCAGCAGCGCGCCGAAGGCCGTCATCACGAGGTTGACGGCTACCTGCGACCAGAGAATGGTACTGGACGGCAGAGGGGTGGCCTGCAAACGGCGCAGCACCCCTTGTTCGCGGTAGGTGGCGAGGGCGATGGGCAGGCTGAGCATCCCAATCGTGCCGATAATCATGCCGATGTAGCCAGGCACAGAAGATCAATAGAACCAAAGCCGCCCAGAATTTCCGACGGTTCGTTGCCATAGATGCTGCCAAAGATGAACAGCAGCATCAGGGGGAAAGCCAGGGTAAAAAATGCGCCAATGGGTTCACGGAGTTGTAATTTCAATTCAGTCCAGGTCATTTGCCAAAAGGTTTTCATGAGAAATCTCCTACGAAAAGAGCGAGAGCTAGAGCGAGAGCGAGAGTCTAGAATGGCTTCTTCCTCTAGCAGCTTGTCGGAGAAGATACGTTTCTCCGAACAAAAATGATTTCGGTGTAAACTTTGGGTATGGCAAGAAAATTCAGAACTGCTGATTACGAAAAGACCCTGGACCTGCAAATCACCTTGCGCGATGTCCTGCCACCCGACCATTTGGCTCGCTTCATTGTCGCTGTCGTCGCCCAGCTTGATTTGGGATCATGTATAGAAAGTATAGCGAGCAGGGTGCGCCACCATACGCCCCGGAAGTGATGTTGGGATTGCTGTTCTACAGCTATGCCAGCGGCGTATTCAGTTCGCGCAAGATTGAACGCGCCACCCATGAGGTGATTCCCTTTCGTTTCATTACCGGTGACATGCACCCCGACCATGACACGATTGCGGCTTTCCGCCAACAATTTCTGGCTGAACTGAAAGAGTTGTTTGTCCAGATACTGTTGATTGCCCAGGCGATGGGCTATTTGCAATTGGGTAACGTCAGTCTGGATGGCAGCAAAATCCATGCCGATGCGTCCAAGAGCAAAAGCGGTCAGTTACCAGCGGCTGTTGGCTATCGAAGCCTATCTGCAAGCCGAAGTCGAGGAGTTGTTCACTTTGGCTGAAGTTGCCGATGGAGGACAACTGCCCGAAGAGATGAACATTCCCGATGAGATTGCCCGACGCCAGCAGCAATTGGCGCGGCTGGCCGAAGCCAAGAAGGTGCTGGAGGAACGCCCAGGCCCGGTATGAAGCCGAGCAAGCCGAATACGAGGCCAAGATGCAAGCCCAGGCCGAAAAAGACCGACCCACAGGGAAAAAAGCCGCCGGGCAAACCACCGCAGCCACCCACTCCAGGACCCAGAGATAAAGACCAGTACAACTTCACCGACCCCGAATCGCGCATCATGAAAAACGCCACCAACAGCGGCTTTGACCAACATTATAACGTCCAGGTAGTGGTTGACCATGACAGTCGTCTGGTAGTGGGCAATTGGTTGTGTGACCATACCAACGATAAACAGGCCGCCCTGCCAACTCTCGACACCGTACCACCAGTCGTGGGTCAGCCGAAAAAGGTCAATTTGGACACCGGCTATTTCAGCGAAAAACAACATCGCCAGCTTGGAAGCGCGCGGCATTGACCCTACATCGCCACCGGTCGCAGCCCACACCATCAGGGTTGGCGTGCCTTTCCTGGACAATCCAACCCGCCACCCAATGATGCTTCCGTCAAAGAGCAAATGGCTTACAAACTACCAGACCACCCTCGGCAAAGCCACCTACCGTTTGCGCAAATCGACGGTTGAACCGGTTATCGGTATCATCAAGGAAACCTTGGGTTTCCGTCAGTTTTCTCTGCGAGGCCTGGTTGCTGCCGGTGGCGAATGGACATTGGTTTGTCTGGCTTACAACTTGAAACGATTGCATACCTTGCAGCTTGCTTGACGGAGCTGTTATTGCCCCCTGCCTGATGCCCGAAAACGGGCTGTAAAACCGTGCAAAATTCATGGTAATGAGGCCAATATGAGTTGCAAACTGCTTGTCTTGATGCTTTGAAATCGTTATTTGTCTATCATCGGGCCTTCAGAAGATATTTTTCCGACAGCCTGCTAGCTCTAGCTCTAGCTCTCGCTCTAACTTCAGGTTTGTCAATCCCTGATTTTACGGCCGGTGAGCACCAGGAATACATCTTCCAGGTTAGCCTGCTCAACGCGCAGGTCCAGGGGGGTCTCGTTGTGGCTGTTCAGGGCGGCGACGACGTGGCTGAGCAGTGGGCCACGGCCGTATACGGTGATTTGTCGGCCCTGCTGTTCTACCTGACTGACGCCGGGCAACGGCCGTAACACCGTCGCATCAAAGCCATTCTGGCTGGTAAAACATACCCGGCTGCCCGCCTGCAAATTCTGAATGAGCGCCTGCGGCGTGTCATGCGCCACCACCTTACCGCCATCAATGATGAGCAAATGGTCGGCCAATTCCTCGGCCTCTTCCATAAAATGCGTCACCAGAATCACTGTTTTGCCCTGTTGCCGGATGGCGCGCACGGCGTCCCAGGTCGCCCGGCGCGCTTGCGGGTCCAGCCCAGTCGTCAGCTCGTCCAGAAAAACCATTTCCGGGTCGTTGAGCAGCGCCAGGGCGATGAAAAGCCGCTGCTGCTGGCCGCCGGAGAGTTTGCCAAATTGGGCGTTGCGTTTTTCGGCCAGACCCCATGTTTCCAGCAGCGGCTCCCAGGGCACGGAACGGCCGTAAAACGTGGCAAACAAGGCCAGCGCTTCCCAGACCTTGATGCGATTGGGCAGCGCCGCCTGCTGCAACTGAATGCCGATGCGCTGCTTTAATTCGCGGCCCTGTGTCTGTGGGTTCAGACCTAACACCCGAATCTCGCCGCTGTCCGGCCGACGCAGGCCAATGACCGATTCCACCATCGTGGTTTTACCGGCCCCATTTGGGCCAACGATGCCAAAAATTTCGCCCGGCTGCACGGTGAAGGAGATGTCGTCAACGGCCGTTACCGCCCCATACGCCTTCCGTATATGCTGCACATCTATCACATTTGTCATGGGTACACCTCTAAATTCTGAATAAACCGGCATGGTTCATCGAGCAAAATATCATCTTTACAAATTTACACGGCATTGTCATGCTGAGCGGAGTCTTCGGAGCGAAGCATCCCGCTCCCGCCAGAGGAGGGGGATGCTTCGGGGGATGCTTCGGCTTCGCTCAGCACAGGCTCTCAGCATGACGCGCTTTCTTGCCAAATTTGTAAAGCACATATCGCCTGGAATGAACCATGCCAATAAACCGCTTTGTCAATATGATTTACAGCATAACAGAGCGGGCTAGAGTTGTGATCCACCAGACAGTAGATTGTGCGAAGACAAGGGGTTGATTCTGGCGTTAGCCAGATGACGAAAAGAGATCAACCATCTGGTTGACTCCAGTGCCAGGTATTGTGCTTGAAGAGGAAGCGTCAACTGACGAGGGTTTTCTTGGCTGTGCGTATACAGGAGGGGCACATAGGCCCTATTAAATCAATGCCGTATTGGGGTGTGGGCGGCGTGGGTTCTGGCACGCCGCCCACATTTGCTTATGGCTGCCGCTGGAGAACCGGCAGATAAATAATCCACTCTGTCGGCGGCGGCGGTTCGGTAGTGGTTTCAACTTCAACCCGCAGCAGCGCCGTTTCACTCACCTGCGCCGCACTGCCCACGGCCGTTCCCGTCAGCACAAAGTCGCCAGTCCCATTCGCCTGCACCGTCACCGGAATCATCGCCGCCATGCCCGGCGGCAAGAGGAAGTTGCCCAGTGCGACGGCAAAGGTCAGCCCGGCCCCGCTCAGGTTTAGCGTCACCGGCACGGCCGTATTGCCCGTGTTCGTCAGCACCAGTGTGTAGCTGGCCACAAAGGTGTTGCTGATGGTCTGGCTGGCGGGCAGCCACGCGGCCGCCAAACCTTCCTGCGCCGCCAGGGTGAAGGTGGTGCCATCTGTGCCCACAACGGCCGTTTCGCTCACCGAACGCGCCAGCACATCCAACGCATAGGCTTGGGGCAGCGCCCCCATAAACGGCCCGGCGGTGTACTGCACCACCACCGACGCACCCGCCGCCAGCGTGACCGTATCGCTGCTAAACGCGCCACCTGCGCCCACCGGCAGGCCCGCCGCCGTCAGAGCAAAGGTATCGCTATTCTGGCCGGTGTTGGTCAGGCGCACGTCCCAGCTAAAGCTCTCGTCCGGGTCAATGGTCACATGTTGGTCGAGGATTTCCACCATCACCCCCCAACCGTTGAGGTCAACCTGCCCCGCCGCTGTGCCACTGACGGCCGTATCCGTCTGCGCCGTCGCCGTGACGCTGATGGGGTAGCTGCCGAGTACGGCCGTTTCCGCAGGCGTTACCAACAGCGTCAGTTCCGCCACGTTGTAAATGCCCGTAGCGACAAACAGCTCATCTACCGGCTGGCCGTTGGCTTCAAAACGGCCGTTCCAGCCCCCGGGTAACACACTGTTCAGGTCAAAGGTGTGGGCGCTGCCACCCAGATTTTGCACAGTGACGGTGAAGACGGCCGTACCGCCCGGTCCCGCTGCCACCAGCGGCGGCGTCAGCGTCACCACCACCCCTTCCATGCCTGCGCCCTCGATAACGGCCGTCGCGCTGCCCACAGCTCCGCTCTCCTGGGCGATGGCGTTCACGGTGAAGGGCTGCGCACCCGTGTCGCTGGGCGTGGCTGTGAAGGGCACGTCCAGGCTGCTGTTGGCCGGAACCGCCACATCAGGCGGCAAAACCAGCAGCGGTATGCCCGCCATGCTCAGGTCGTAGGTGCGTGGCCCGTCTTCCAGATTGGTGATGGTCAGGGTATGGCTGATTAGTTGGCCGACGGGGGCGAGATTGCCGTCTACGGCCGTTATCGCCACCAGAACACCCTCCTGCACCCAGGCAGAACCGCCCAACTGCACCGCGCCGCCGCTGCCATTGCTCACTGACAACACAAAGGGATGCTCCCGCAGTTCGGCGCCATCAGGCACGGTTAAGATGAGGACGGCCATTGTTTGCCCATTGGCGGGCACGGTCACGTTGGACGGCAGCGATACGCCCCAATCGGCAGGCAGGCCAGCGGCATCGAGGCTGTAATTGTCGGGGGTCGCCGCCGGATTATAGAGGGTAATGGTGTAGCTGATGGTTTGGCCGGGCACGGCCGTTTGTGCGCCCGGCGTCATTTCAGCAATCACCGCGCCTGTTACAAAGAGGGGCGGCAGGGTCAGGCTGTTTTGGCCGCCGGGCAGGGTATAGGTCACCCATGCCCCCTGCGCCACCTGGCGCACCTCGCCCGGCTGTAGGTCGGCCACCTGCGAATCCAGGGTGATTGTGACAATCGGCTGATACCATTCCTGGCGGTAGCTGAAGGTGTAGGTGGGTGGGGTAACGGCCGTTGGCGTCAGTGAAATGGTCGGTGTGAGGACTGTGATCTGGTCAATCCCGGCGGTGTAGTGAACGTTGATGCTGTAGGCGGGCGCCGGATTGCGCTCCGGCGTTTGCGTGCGGTAGGTGTTGTGCAATTGCCAACTGTTCGGCTGGGTGAACGGAATGCTCCAGTCATCATTGATGTTGGTGACGTGGTAATTGTGCTGGTTCCACACCGGGCGCGAATCCACCCAATGGCCCACATGGCTGATAACAAAAATGCCTTGCCGCCCCGCCACAACCACGTCGGCCACACCGTCGCCATCTACATCGCCCATTGAGGGGTAATCCATAATCGTGCCGGAGCGGGTGAACGGTTCGTTGAACAGCCGCTTGCCATCGGAGCCACGAATCACCAAAAAGCCATCGCCCAGCCCGTTCCACAGAATTTCCCAAACGCCATTACCGGTCAAATCTTGCGCAGCTACGCCAGAGGCGGAGGCGCTGGCATCGGCTACGGTTTGCTGCCAAACCAGCGAGCCGTCTTTGGTCAGCACCATCAGCATATGGTCGAAGACAAGGAAACCGGCGTTAATGGCGGAGGCGGTGACGATATTCGGCTGCCCATCGCCGGTGACATCGGCGATGGTGATAGGGCTGGGACGGAAGTGGCTGTCGCTGCCGGTGTAGTACGACCAGAGCAGGGAGCCATCCGCGTTGAGCGCCTCCACGCGATGACCCCAGTTGATGATGATTTCCGGCTGCCCATCGCCCGTCAGGTCGGCGACGGCCGGCGAGCCGAAGACGCCGCTGCGGAGGGTGGTTTGGGTCAGGGTGTAGCTCCAGGCGATTTCCAGGCCGTTCAACACATCGTAGTCATACAGGTTGAGGGTATGACCCTGGGCAGAGATGATTTCCAGCGTGCCATCGCCAGTGATGTCGGCCAGCACAGGTACGCTGGGCCAACGGCCGATAGGGTCGCTGTCCAGAATGTTGCCCAGGTGGTCGAGGACATAGAGCGCATCCTCCGAAGCGGCGATGACGATTTCCGGGTCGGCGTCGTTGTCCAGGTTGCCCAGGGTCGGGCCACCCCAGCCAAAACTACCGCCACTATCACCGGTGTGGGCCTGGATGGCCGGCTCTTGCCAGAGAACGACGCCATCATGGCGGAAGGCGAAGAGACCGTTGTCGCCGCTGATGATGATTTCGGCATTGCCGTCGCCGTCCAGATCGCCCAGGGCTGGTTCGGCGGCCTGGCCTACCAGATCAGATGTCCAGAGGATGGGTGTGCCATCGCCGGTGTCTTGCCCGTCGCCACGGTAGACATAGAGACGGCCGTTGAGCGACGGCGCAACCAACTCGACCACCCCATCGCCGTTCAGGTCGCCAATGCCGATGGTGCTGACGAAACCGGTTAATGAATAGGGGGGCAGCAGTTCGGTGGCCGAGTCGTCGTGCCAGGTGACTTGCGGCGTGTAGCTGTAGAAGCCGTCGGGGTTGACCTGGAAGGCGTCTACGCGGCCAAAGTTGCGGGTATGGATTTGCACGGTGTGTGGCCCATCGCCCAAATTGGGGAAGTGGAATGTGGCCGGCTGGTCGGAATATTCGGCGGTCATATCGAGTATGCCCATCGGTTGGCCGTCAATGGCCACATGCAGCGTGGCCCCAGTGCGATTAAAACCGAGCAGGGTCAGGTCGCTGCCGACAAAGGTAAACCACATGTTGGGGTTGGCGTTGGGCAGCCCCATGGACAGGTAATCTCCCTCGTGGGCGTATTGATTTTCCGCCCGGCTCCACCAATCTCTGTTGCTGAAGTAAAAACGGCCGTTGCTCTCTTCCAGGTTGGCGTTGGTCCAGCCGTCGCCGGTTGTTTGGCCGTCCCAGATATCTATGAAGTCGGGGCGGAGGCTGCCGGAAACGGCCGTGACCGAAATCGTATGTGCGCCACTAATCAGGTCATCGTAGTAGATGCTGGTAATATCCCCCTCACCGACCGAGGTATCAAACATGCCGCGCGAAACGCCATCAATGAAGATTTCTACCACGCCTCCCGTGCTGAAACCGACGCCAACCCATGTCCCGGCAAAGTCAAGAGAGAATGTATGACCGACTGTGGAGGTGTTGGCATTGTACGTACCACTGCCCCGATTGATGCTGCTTTGCGTTCCCCAACTCTGGGGCATGGTGTGGTACGGGTAGCCGTTGTAGCGCAGGTCGGGATGGTCTTCTTCCAGGCGGATGATGCCGCTGACGGTAGGCGGTGTATAAGGTACGCCGGTGGCGGGGGTGGTAAAAGCGTCCAGGGTCACGCTGCTGCGATAGCTGCGCACCTCCAAGACGTGAGGGCCGTCGCCAAAGCCATCGAAGGAGAAGGCGCGGGGGCCAGGCAGGAGGCTGTACATATCAAACAGTCCCAGCGCTTCCCCGTCCACGCTCAGCCTGATGGTGTGGTAGCTACTGCGTGACCAGCCATGGAAGGTGATGGAGTCGCCAGTGAAGGGGATCCAGGCGGTGGCGTTGTTGCTGCCGGCGTTGGCAAAAGTGCCACCGCTGGCGGCGGCATCCATCGTTTGTCCCCAAGCGGCGCTGTAGAACAGCCGGGCATCCGTCTCCTCAAAAGCGCCGTCGGGCAAGGGCTGACCATCCCACACGTCGAAAAAGTCCAGATGGATACGGCTGCCGGTGGCATTGGGATGGCGTGTACCCAAGACGGTGATGGTGATGGTATGCGCTCCCGCGCCTAACTGATCAAAGTAATAGCTGCTCGTGTCGTCCTCGCGGCTGTACAGGTCTATTTCGGCAACAAGATTGCCATCAATAGCGATTTCCGCCTGACCGCTTAACCGATCGGTGGCAAAGCCAACGCCGACCCAACTGCCCACAAAATCGAAGCTGATGGTGTCTCCGGCGGTGGCAGAGTAGATGTATTGGCCGTCGCTGGCGCGGTTGCTGAAGATGCTGCTGATCCGCGACCAGCTTTGCGCTGTTTGGGGGTAGGGAGCGTCGTTGTAACGGAGGGCGGGATGGTCTTCCTCGTAACGGGTGACGCCGCTGATCGGCGGGTTGGGGTCAATGAAGGGGCCAATGCCCGGCGTGGTGAGGGCATCGAGGGTGGTTTGGCCGCGATAGCTGATGAGTTGCAGGCTGTGGGGGCCGGGGCCAAAGCCATCGTAGCTAAAGGTACGGGTAACGGCGCTGGTTAAGGCGTTGGGGTGAAAGAGGTTGACGGTGTCCAGATATTCCCCGTCTACGAATAGCTGCGTCCAGTTGCCCTGGTTGTAAGCGAGCGCGTGGTAGGTGAAGCTGTCCCCGGCGAAGTGGAACCAGGCGCTGCCATTGTTGTGGCGGATGAGGCTGCCGCCGCTGGCGTTGGCGTTATTTTCGGTTACCCAACCGTCAGTGTAAAAGAAACGGCCGTGATCCTGCTCAAATGTCCCGTCATCCAGCCCCGTCCCATCGCCGAATTCGATGAAATCTAGCTGGACGCGGCTGCCGCTGGAGAACGGGTTGCGACTGCCCAGAACGGTGACGCTGACGGTGTGGCTGGCGTTGGTGAGATTGCTGAAGAAGTGGGAAACGGCCGTATCCTCCAGCCGGTACAGGTCTATGACTCCCTGGCTTTGGCCGTCAATAAAGAGTTCCGCGTAACCGCCAAACCGATCGGCAAAGAAGCCGAGGTTGAGCCAACTTCCACTGAAATCAAAGGTGATGGTGTCGTTGGCGGTGGCGGAGCGGATGTATTGGTTGTCGCTGGCTCCGGTAACGCTGAAGCGGCTCCAGCTTTGGGCGGTTTGGGGGTAGGGTACACCGTTGTACAGAATGGCCGGGTGATCTTCTTCGTAGCGGTTGATGCTGCCAGGCGCGGGATTGGGGTCCGCGAAGGGAGGGACGCCGGGCGTTTGTAAGGCGTCGAAGGTGGTTGTGTTGCGATAGCTGTTGATTTGCAGGATGTGGCCGCCGGCCCCGAACCCTTCATAGCTGAAGATGCGGGTGATGGCATTGTTGGCGTTGTTGGGATGGGTGAGGTCTACCGTGGTCAGGTAAGCGCCATCCACAAAAAGCTGTGCCCTGCCGCCGCTGCTGTAGGCGAGGGCGTGGTAGGTGAAGCTGTCGCCGTCGAAGGGAAGCCAGACGGTGGCGGCAGTGGCGCGCATGTAGCTGCCGCCGCTGGCGGTGGCGTAAGCCACATCGGTCCAGCCGTCGCTGCGCAGCACGCGCACGGCCGTTTCTTCAAACGTGCCATCGCCCAACGGCACGCTGTCCCAATAATCAATGTAATCGAGCTGCACCCGCGTGCCCACGGAGAGGGGATTGCTGCTGCCAGTTACCGTCAGGGTGACGGTGTGCGGCCCCGCGCCCAGGTTGGGGAAGACAAAGCTGATGGGGGTGTTGTCTTCATTGCGGTACAGGTCGAACGTGCCCTGGCTGCTGCCGTTGATGGCAACTTCCACATAGCCGCCAAAGTTGCTGCCCATGAAGCCGAGGTTGAGCCAGTCGCCGTCGAAGGTGTAAACGGCCGTGCTGCCCACCACCCCGTTGCGCCAATAGCTGCCGCCGCTGGCCCTGGTTTGGTTAAAGCTGCTCCAGGAACCGGTGAAGCTGATGGCCGGGTCATCTTGTTCGATGCGGAAATAGGAATCGTTAATGGTGAATAGGGCCTGGTCACTGGTGAATGGTTCGGCGTCTCCCGATTCGGCATTGTCAGTTGCCAAGGGATCGTTGTCCACTGGTAACTCTTCGACCGGGGTGTAGGTTAACGGCCGGATAATCTCCTCAGTCGTTGGGGGTAGCGGAGCGTCTGAGGGTGTCAATTCGGGCTGCCACACAGGGCCAACGGCCGTGGCCTCGCTGGCATTGACCATTGACGATTGACCATTAGCAATTGACCATTCTTCTCGATCCACATTCCAATAAGGCGCGTCATAAATCGTGCGCCCGGCAAACTGGCCGCTGTTCACGGTTAACTGTCCACTATTGATCGTTGTGGTGATAAGGGTCGTCACCGTCACTGTGCCCGGCGGTACAATTTGCGGCGTGCTGCTCATCTGCGCCGTCAGGCTTTGCCCCACGCCCAGATAGCCGTAGCCGGAACCATCGGGCACCAGGACGCTGCTTTCGTCCCGCAGGTTGACGGTGATGGTGTAGACGCCTTCCGCCCAGCCGGAGGTGTCTAACGTGCCCAGTTCGTAGGTGCGGGGATTGCCGGACAGCAGGTTGAGGGTGGGATTGAGGCTGGTTTGTGGGCTGCCGTCGGGGGCGATTACGGCCGTATCGGCTACCACATTCCGCGCTACATTGGCAATGTTGGCAATTTCCACGCTGAGGGTGGTGGAGCTAACCCCCACATCCACAAAGGGCGGGTCGGCGGTAACGGCCGTTACCTGCACAAAGCGGTCTACCACATTCAGCCGCGCCTGCGAGCCGGGATTGATGAACAAATCCACGTCGGGGCCGGTGGGCACGGCCACGGCGTTGAGCAGGTGGTAGCCATCAGGCGGTGTGGCGACCGATACGGGCAGGGTGGTCGTTTGCCCGGCGGGGAGCGTGATGTTTTGCGTGGTTTCCCCTGTGGGCAGCGAAAGCGTCAGGGCGTAGGTGGTTGCCACCGTGCCCAGATTGGTCAATTCGAGATCATAGCTGGCGCTGTCGCCAGAGAGGATGGCGTCGCTGTACGGATTCCAGCGCAGGCGCGGCCGATGCTCTTCGACCTCGCACACCTGATCGCCCAGGCTGGTAACGGCCGTCGCCAGCTCATCCAGCGCCAGCAAAATGGCGGCGTTGTCGCTCTGGTTGGCTAGATTCGCGGCGGCGGCAGAGACGCTGGCGGCGGCGGTGGTGTAAAGGATACGCGAGCCATTGTGCGCCACGGCTTGCGCCGCCGCCACCACATTGTCGCGCAGCGGCAGGGGGCAGTCGCCCAATTCGCACCACGCTTCCAGCTCTTGCACGGCCAAACCCAAACTTTGCACGCTGGCGGAATAACCGGCATGTCCCGCTGTGCAGCTTCCCGCTTGCAGAATTTGCCCCGTGCGCTGGCTGGTGACTTGCACAATGAGCGTGGCCGTCTGCGTATAAACGCCGCCGGGCGCGGGGCTGTCCAGGAAGAGGGGATAGATGGAGCCAATGGGGGCGTTGGTTGTGCCGACAGTGACGGTTTGGTTGGCCGTCGCGCCGGGAGCAAGCGCCGTCACGTTGTTGAGGGGCGAAACGACATCCAGGGCGGCAAAGTTGCTGCGGGCGCTGAGGGGGAAATCCCCGGCGGCGTTGCCCACGTTGGTCAGGTTGAGGGAGATGTCGGCAACGGCCGTGCTGGTGAGGTAGAGGAGGGGTGGCTGCACGGCGACGTAGTTGAAAGACACGGCGGGCATGGTGAAGGGGATGGTGGCGCTTTGTTGGGCAGTGGTGTCGGAAACGGCCGTGACCTGAATGGTGTGGCTGGTTCCGGGGGCGGGCAGTTGGCCGCCTGGCGGGTTCACGTAGAGGCCGAGGTAGCCGGTTTCGCCGGGTGGCAAGGTCAGGCTGCTGCTGGTTTCACCCGGCGTCCGGTTGGCGAGCAGCGTCCAGCCAACGGGCAGGCCGCTGACGGTGAAGTTGCAGGTGTGAGGGGCGTTGGCGGTGTTGGTGAGGAGGATGGTGTAGGCCGCGCCGGGAATTTGCGCCTGACCGCTGTTGGTATTGCCGGGGCGCAGGTCGTCGGCCAACACGCTGCCCATGGGGATGGTGGTCAGGGGATCGGGCTGCACGGTTAGCGAGAAGCCGTCGAAGGGCTGAATGGTGATGGTGTGGTCGGCCGTTTGGCAGACGGAGGGCGCACTGGCCGGGCAGGCGGTAACAGAGACGGCATACTCACCCACAGGTGCGCCGGGCGCGGGGGTGATGGTCGCCTGGCTGCCATTCATTGCGGCCGTCCAGCCAGCGGGGGCGGTGACGGCGACGGCGAAGCTGTTGTTGAAGTTGCTGGCGATGGCGGGGGTGAAGGTAACGGCCGTATCCGGCGTGGTTGTGTTGGCGGCAGGGTTCGTGGAAAGGGTGAAGAGGACGGCCGTGCCGTTTAGCGTCACCTGCTGCGTGGCGCTGCCATTATCGCTGATGTTCACATTGCCGCTGTAGCCGGTCACGCCCAACCCGGCAGCGGTATTGAGCGGTTGGCCGCCCAGCGTGGCGCTGCCGGTGGCCGGGCCAAGCAACAGGGAAAGATTGCTGCCGCTGACGGCTGTGCTGCTGGCATGGTTGGCGGCGGCGAGGGGGCCGCTGCCAGACAGCGTGGCGGCCGATTGGGCCTGGATGGTGAAATCGCCATTGTAGGTGATGTCGTTGAGGGTAACGGCCGTGTTGCGCAGCGTTAAGGCCAGATTGCTGCTGGCTAAATTGGCCTGCGCGTCGGCAAAGTGGGCGCCATTGCCCAGGTTGGGCAGGGCGGCCCCGTAGAAGCCCATCTGTCCATCGCCGGACAGGGTGACGTTGGCATTGGTCGCCGAGAGTGCGCCGGGAACGGCCGTGATCGCGCCACTGCCGATGACAGTGCCATTTTCATCTTGCAAAGTGCCGTTAGCCAGGGTGAGGCTTTCATAATAATAAGCCGCGCCGGGGGAGGTGTAGCTGGTGTTGAGTGTGCCACTGACGACGGCGAACTCCGTGGTGAGCGTGGCGTTGAGGTTGCCGGTGGGCAGGGTGGCGTTGATCGGCAGGGTGGCGGTGGTTACGTTTTGCGCGGCCGGCGTGAAGGTGTTGAGCGCCATCCACACACTGCCCAAGGGCGGGTCGTATTGCACCACGCTGGTCAGGTAGGCTTCGGCCGCTTTTTGCCCCCAGGCGAAGGGGTCAGCCGCCGCGCCGGTGGCTGCGCCGCCGATGCCTGAGCCGCAAAATATCCCGGACAATGTGCCGCCGGTGGCAATGGCGCCCACGCAAGTGAGCGTGGTGGCATATGTGCCAATCCACCAATTG
>JADJXA010000017.1 GCA_016716065.1 Candidatus Leptovillus gracilis
AGAGATGCTCAGTTGGGTGAGCATGTTGGACATAAGTCCGCTGACCTCGTTGAATGAATCACCTTGCTTGGTCATCACGATGATGGCGCTTACTATGTCTTCCAACGGCACGTTGGCTTCCCCGGCCACGCTGGTGATTTCGCTCATGCCGGCGTTAAGTTCGTCAATAGTTACGGCGCCGTTCTTTACGGCAAAGAACAGTAGGTCGTAGACCCGGTTCAGGTCGTAAAGTTCGCCGCCATAGGCGTTGACAATGCTCTGGCCGGTGACGAGGGTGGGGGTTAGTTCCGCGTTGGCGGCTCTGGCCGCCTGGCTTGCTGTCTTGAGAGCGTCGAGGGAATTATCCTTCGGAATGCCCAGGCTGAGGGCTTGATACATTGCCGGCAGGTATTCGTCGGAAATGCGCCCGATTTCTTTGCCCATTTCTCGCAGATCCCCACCGACCGCCTGCTTCATGGCTTCTGATTGGCCGGGGATCAGGGTGTAGACTTGTCTGATTTCTCTGTCGAAGTCCTGAAACTCTGTGTTTGCTTCATTGACAAATTCAACGACTGCTCGACCGGCATTTTGTGCGGCATCTACCACGAAATTAAAGCCGGCGACGGCTGCGCCGATCAGGACTTCATCAATGTCGGTGTTGATGCGCCCCATTGCATCGCTGAATATGCTTCCCAGGCCGCGCACTTCGTCGCCCACATGGTCTATCGCTCCGGCCACGTCCTTGAAGCCTTTCTCTTGCATTTTTAGCTTGGGAGTGATGCCGGTGATCCAGCCTTCGGCTTCTTGCAGCCGCCTGGAAAGCTGATCATAGTGGGTGTTGGTCATGCCTAAGACGCCGGCTTTCTGCCTGTACTCTTCTACTAGCTCTCTGGTGCTTTCAATTGCGGCCAGTTCTTGTTTTTGTACGTCTTTGATCTTTTGGCTTTGCTGCTCAAATTGCTCGGTGGTTGTGCCGATGGTTGCCTGCAAAATCTTATATTCGGATCTGGCGGTGATGTGGGCGGAGTTCAGGGTTTTCCAATGCTGCGCGGACTTTTGCAGTTCGTAGGCGAGCTTTTCAATGTCGGTTGCTCCCCGTGACGCGCCTTTGTTCAGGTCTTTGAGTATTTCTTCGGCTGTTTTAGCTGCGGCTGCATTTTGTTTGAGTTCGCTTTCGAGGTCGTTGAGGTTCTTCGCCAGTTTGTCAATGTCCTGGCTGCTTTCCCGCGCTTCCGTTCCGGCGTTTTTGACAGCCTGGTTGAGCTGCTTGATGGCCTTTTCGGTGTCCGTAGAGGATAGGGTGATGCGTTTAAGGCCATCAACGTCGCTGTTGATGGTGACTTTTGCCTGGAGATGCTTGTCGTCAGCCATTGAGATACTCGTGTTCTTTCTGCAAAATCCGGTTAGCCTGCGCCAGCAGGCTCTGGTCTTCGTTCGTTAACTCTGCTGGCAGTTTGTCCAGGGCGTCGTATAGCTGCACGGCGTCCCATAACCAATCGAAGAAGTTGATCTCGAAGTCTTCCCACTCGTCCCCTGGCTTGCTGAATACTTTTTCAGCCAGCAAGACAATTCGCATTGCTTGTAATGGCAGGGTGTTCCATGTTTGGTCTTCGTACCAGTTGCCCCGCGGATAGGGCAGCCGTTTGTCCGGTCCTGCACACCATTGCGCCATATGCCAGGCCCAGGGCCTGGGCGGGGCGCTGCCCGATCCTACTCGGTGGCAGTCTTGGATGGATCGGGCAAGGTAGGGATGCGGGTGGCACGGTTTACGCAGTCTTGGGTCGCGGCCACAATGAAGGGGGCGATGGCCTGGTCTGCCAGGTCGTCGCCCGATGGCGTTAAGGTCACGGCTTCTGTGCCTATGTACAGGTGGCTTTGTCTTACCAGGACTCTACGGCTTTCGTATGCTTGCATGATGGCGTGCCGGTCGTCTTTAAGCGTTTCTTGCCGTTTGACTATCTCCCAAAATTCATGGAATTGTTTGGGCGTCAAAATAACAGGGACGAAGACATGGCCGATTAGTGGGGCCATATCTTTGGGTACATCAATGCGTTTGGTATTTTCGATGGTGGGTTGGGTCATGAGATAGCTCCTTCTTTGCTTTTTTCTTTGCGCACGGTTGGCGGTCTTTCCGCCAACTCTGACGGCATTGGGGACAGACAGCGGCGGTCGAGCGGTCCTCCGCCCGACCGGGGCTGCGTGCGCCCGGCTGGTCTTTCCAGCCGGTTCAGGGTTTTGGTAATAGTGGCAAAACCAGGCGCGCCGGCCGGCGGGCCTGCCACTATTGGATTGTTTAGGTAGTTAGTGGCAGATGGAGCTGCTGAAGCTGCTACACCTGCCACTATTGGCGGGTTTCGATTAAGCGTGATCGGCGTATTCGTGGCCGGGCGTGCTGACGATGATTTCCAATTCCTGGCCGCGCTTGGCGTCGGCGTCAATGCTGGCTGGGGTGACAGACAGCACGGTGATGGGGGTGTCTAGGACGATGGATTTCATACCAGTCGCTTCGCCGGCTGGGGTTCCAACCAGGCTGTCTAATGGGATTTCGTGGCGCAGGTGCAGGTCGAAAATTTCATAGGCGGTTAAGAGGTCTGTGCCCCATTCGCCGGCTGCGCCCTTGAAGAAATCGTCAACGATGACGATGCGCCACTTTTCGGTTTCCTCGACGCCGCCGACAAAGGAAAGCGGTTTTGGGTGGCCGCTGACGCGCATGGATTCTTCTGGGCGGGCTGGGGTGTTGCTGCGCTCAAATTTACGCAATACGCCTTTGATGCTGATCGCTTGGGCGGTTGTAAATGCGGTAATGGCCGTTACCGCGGCGGCGCTGATCCCCACTTTGAGATCGCCGCGATGGGGTACAAATGCGTTGATGGTTTTTTGGTCTGCCATTGATTAGGTCTCCTTGAGAAATAGCGAATCTATTTGGCTTCCAGGTGGTAAGCGACGATAGTGCCTTTAGCCACCAGTTTGGCGCGGTCTTTGTCATCCAGGTGAGGAAATGTTAAAAGCAGCGTGCCATCTTTGCCGAATTGCTTGGCCACCTCGGCCGCTTCTTTTTCGTCCAGATTTGGATAGGTGGCTTTCAGGTCTTGCTTTTTCAATCCGGGCTTGATCAGGCAGTTGCACAGCGGGTGGCCGGGATTGGTATAAAAAACGTTTCTCGCTAATAAATAGGTTTGATTGGGCATAGTTACCTCAGACAATGATTCGTAAGTAAATGGTTCCCAGACGGGACGTTGGATAATTCGGGGGCGACGGCGGCCGGGCGCTGTCGCGGTGGATTTCGGCAAAAATCCAATGACCGTCGTGTACCTGGTACGTGTGATTGAAAGCCTGGTAGATGATGCCTTCTGCTCTGTTGAGTCGTTGTTCGGCCAGGCGTAAGCTGTCCACTGTTTTCTCATGCTGCGTTTCCATTACCAGAAAGAATGTCAAGACGGGTCTTATACCGGCTGACGTGTCTACTTCTGGCCTACCACCGGCGAAGCTGGCCGAGATGACGAAGGGCAGTTTTGCCGGCATGGTGCGGTAGTCGTAGACGGCGTTGGCGTGAGTCGGGACAAGTAGTTCTGTCAGGATGCGGCAGATTTCTGCCAGGGTTTCGTTAATTATTGATTCCATAGTGCATCAATGTCGGCGTCTAGCATCAACATGCCTTCGGCAAGAATCTGGTCGCCTCTGTCTTCAAGCGTTTCGCGCCACCAGGGATTTGGTGTGCCCAGCCGCCAAACGCGCCGATCTCATGGACCTCTTCGCCGTAGAAGGCGGGGAACCCGCCAAAGACGGGGTTTTGCACGTTTTGGTCAATGAAGAGCAGCCCTTCGTGGCCTTCGGCCACGCCTCGGTGGGCGCTGGCGAGGGTTCCGGTTAGCACTGGTGCGGCGTCTATTAGCTCTAGCGTTAGTTCGCGCACGATCCAGGCAACTGTACGATTGACGACGGGGCCGTCTTGGGCCAGGGCGGAGAGCATTTGGTGGTTGTCACGGCGCAGCTTCCAAAGCTGGCTCATGACTTCTGCAAACTCAGCCGTCAGCCACATCAGGCTTCTTCCTCCAGGTGGATTTCCAGGTAAATGGGTCGTCCGGCCGGGTGTGGGGTGACAGCATGGATGCGGTAATCTCCGTCCAGGAGGAAGCGCATGTTCGTTGCGATCCCATTAGCCGGCTCAGTGTAGACCACGTAAGCGCGGACGACATCGCCCATGCGGGCGCGTTCTTTATCCTGGTCTTCCATTGCTTGCACATGGGTGCAGCGCAGAGAGGAGACAACGGTCTGCCGTTGGCTGCTGTTGGTGGCCGTTGCGGGCACTTGGGCAACTTCGGCAATGCGCCGCCAGGCGCGATTTAGGCTTCGCCGCTGTTGGATTCGTGTCATGGTACACTCTGAAACGGCACGCTGCCGCTGAATGGATAGCGGATGCCGGTGTTGTTGGGGTAGCCATACAGTTGTCTTAGGCGTCGAGCCTCGGCGCTGTAGTAGTCTGCGGCTTTCAGCGTTTCGTCAGATGGTCCCAACCGCGAAGCGGTTGGGAAGCGGGCGTAGGCGCGTGCGAGAATCTCGCAGCATCGCGCCGTGAAACGGCCGAGATGCTGGCTTTCGTCATGGTAGAGATACGTCAGGTGATCATCTCCAAAGTTTTCGCCCAGGGGGAAAACTCCATCCGGTGATTCCTTGTTGTCTTGAACCTCGTTGCGTAGCTGGTTGATTAACTCGGTTGCGCCTTCGCCGTAAGTAAACATACTGACTCCTAGCTGATGGTGTGAATCACCGCCAGGGCTTCCGGTTCGGTGATGACTGGCAGGGCTGTTTGCCAGCCTTCAGCCTCGATGCGCGGGGGTTTGTTGGTGTATGCTTCAGCCCGGATGACACGGCCGTTGGCTGATTGCCCTACACCCCGGCCGATGGCCGTGTAACCCAATGTGTCGTAGATGGTGTTGGCCTGGTCGCCCAGGTCAATTTCTTCCGACTGGCCGGTGGTGCAGGCGAAGACCATTGTGCCTGCAGGCAGGAAAAATTCGGTGCCGCTTTGTGTGGTGTATTGCTGATCATACAACTCGATGGCCGGCAGGCCATCGGCCTGCAAAGCGCCATTGATGGCGTCGTGCGAAGCACGGCCAACTGCGCTGGTGATCTGCCCGTCTTCGTTGACAACGGCTACGCCTACACGGGTCTTTACTTTGGGGTTTTGTGCCATGATGCTGAGGACGTTGCGGCGGGTGATAATGCGGTTGACGGTGTAGCCTTTGCTGGCCAAGAGGTCTACGCGGGCGTGGATGTCTGCGAATGGGTCGGTTGTGATTTCCGACCAGGCAGCGGATGCCGCTGCTCGATGGCCGGCTGGATTTGAGTAGACAACTGTTTCGCTCAGTTTGTTGTCGCCGGTGCGGACGATTTGGGCGTTGACGATGGCTTGCCAGCGTTGCGCCTCCAGCAGTTCGACCAGAGCCAGGTTAACGGTTGTGTCCAGCCAGTTCGTGATCGAAGCAATGGCTTGCATTGACCGATTGCCCTGGAGGATGCTTAACAGCGTGTCGTATTTCTGGCCGGTAAATTCGCGGGCGATGTCGCTTTCGGCCAACTCTACCCAAAAGCTACCTACCAAGTCTCCTTCTTTTTTCTGGGTAGGGCTGTAGCGTGTGCCAGAGTTGGCTACGACTGTCCGGTAGCGGATATTTTCTTCTCGGTAAGCATTGCCGGGGATGTCAGTCCGTTCTGGCAGGAGGGTTGCTCCGAGGTATTGGCGGCGTGGCCGGCCGAATTGAGCGGCCGGGTTGCGGGCGATTTGTTCAAATCCGTTATTTTGGCGGATTTCGTTCAGCAAGGTGATCAAGTCCATTTTTCATGCTCCTTGTGGGGATAGGTAGGCTCTTAGTCCGCGCCGATGGTGGTTGCGTATGCGGCGCGGAGCTTGGTCAGCAGATTTGCGTCTATTGTGGCGTAGCCAGGCAAGAAATTTTCTTTGACCACGCTTCCATGTCGGTAGAGTACGATGTCCGGGTTGCGGTCGGCGTCAGGAACGTCAAAGGCTACCAGGTAGATTTCGTCATCGGTGTGGAGGGCTGGCCCGAAGTTTGTGCCGGCAGCGCGTTCGGCGAAGGTACGGCCAACGGCCGTGCCGCTCAAAATGATCTTGCGACCTACGCCTTTGTAGACGGCCGTGTCTCCGCTGACGAGAGCCGTGGGGATGGCGCGAACCATCAAGACCGTAGCTCCGGCAACGGCAGCGGCTGTCAGCACAGCCAGTTTCTTCTCGCCAAAGTCCAGCACTGTGCCGGCAGGGATGGGGCCGCTTACGGCGTCTACGGGAACGGATGTGGCGTTGGCAGAAGCGCCGGCCGCGCCTACGATGACGGCAACGGCATCGTAAGCGTTGAATTGGGCAGCGTCCACACGCGCTCCACCTGGTATCAGGTGGTCAGGATTCAAAAAATCACCTGCCCACCGAGGTGCAGTGATTTGGTTCATTGTTCTAGTTAATTGAGCCATTTAGTTATTTCTCCTTCGGGATTGCATAATGACGGTTTAATTCAGCCTGCACTGCGTTTCCATTTGGCAACGGGCTACCAATCGTTTGTTTCGGGAATGCCAGGCTTTGCGGTTTGTTTTCCAGCGCTGGCAGGAAGTCGGGCCAATTCTTTTGCACGTATTCTGGCAGGGGGGTGGCCTGGTTTTCGCCTGTGACGACGTAGGCGGTTTGTCCGCCGCCTTCGACG
Source organism: Candidatus Leptovillus gracilis (assembly GCA_016716065.1). Classification (NCBI taxonomy): domain Bacteria; kingdom Bacillati; phylum Chloroflexota; class Ardenticatenia; order Promineifilales (SeqCode); family Promineifilaceae (SeqCode); genus Candidatus Leptovillus; species Candidatus Leptovillus gracilis. The sequence goes on from JADJXA010000017.1 coordinate 6,693, forward strand.
TTGGGACGCAGTTCTAATGTCAGATTGTTCGCCAGGGTTTGCAGCACAGATACCTTGTATTCGTGCGCCTCGGCTGCGTCGCGCAGCACGTAACTACGTTGCAATGTAGCGATGTCCTCAGGCGTGCCAAGCGCCTGGTAGCGTGTCCAGGCGTTCACCAGTTCGCCACTTAGCACCACTGATCCATCGGTTGGCACTTGCTGCTGAAGCTGCACCATTTGGTTTTGCATCTCCAAAACTCTGGTCTGCAAGTCTCTGGCCTCGCTTCGGGCTGCGTGGTTGTCGTTGTACAGTAACCAGGCGACGCGCTGCGCGTCATTGGCATTGCGGTCGAGCAGGCTTTGAAAGGCTGCTTGCGGGTCTGGCTGCTGCGCCGGTGCTTGCTGCGCGGGCTGCTGCGCCGGTGTATTGTTTGCGCTGGGGTTGCCCGGATCGCTGTGAGGACTGAGATAAAAACGTCGCATGTTTCGCATGATATTCACCTGTTCCTTGAACGGGGTTGTGTGGGGCTGGCCCTTGGCCTGGCCGAAATAAAAAACGGCGCTGACAACGATCCTTGATCGTCATCAGCGCCGTGTTTCTAATGGTCCGGGCGCGTCGTCGGTGAGGGTAAGCTCATCGGCCGCGTTTAGGTTGTTGAGCAGATTCTAGCATGAAGAAACTGGCAGACGCAAGCGGCTATTGGTGGCAGGATTGGGTGCCGGCGCGCTCAGGTTTGCCACTATCCCGGAGGGATGCCGGTTTCGGCGTACTGCAAGATGTCTTGAAAAAACTTCTTCAAGGCATGGCGCACCTGGTCGGCGCGTGGATTCTCACAGGTAAAGTTAGCGCCCAGGTAAGCCCATTGCGCGTCGCATATGGTGGCGAAAGCGTCCAGATCGGCGTTTGTTATGCTGCCTCTCTTGCCGCCAAAGTTGATGATAAAGACCAATGGGGGGTCGAGATCCGCCATCTAAAATTGCCCAAGAATGATAGTACATGCTACCGGAGTATGAACTAGTCTTTGCTGACCTCTGGGTCTCCATAAGGTTGCAGGATTTGCCATACTAAGCGCCCTTTTTCGCCGCGTGTAAGGCGAATAACGTATTCACCGGCCGGTAAATTGGCTATACGTTTCGCCAGGCTGATAGCTGATTTTGGCAGGGAGCTGCTGTGCAGGTCACAGGCTTGTATCGTCGTCATTGCTGGCAAGTTGCTCTCCTTCGTCTTCGATGCGCTGTTTTTCTGCTGCTGGATCGGAAATGCCGATCTTAGACATGGCTGTCTCGCGGCTCAAGAGTTTAGCTTGATAGGACTGCACAGCTTGGCTAATTTCATCACTGGTAACAATGCCCAGGTCTAGCTGGCAATCCACGGGAAACGGCTAATGCTTCGTAGCGACCGGGTAGGCCTGACAGCACAGCCGTCAGTGCTAACACGGTTTCCAACAACCAGATAAGCGCCTTGTCGGTTTCCGGTTTGGTTTCCAACAAGGATTTCTTGAAGGCGTCTCGCGCCTGGCTGCGGCTTTCGCCGCTGATGTTGCCTTGCTTGGAAAGCAGGGTGTGAAGCTGCCCGCATTGTTCCAGGATGGTTGCATGGTAATGTTCGGCTGTGTTGGTAAATGCGTCTGGGTTGGTTGGTTCGCGGAAGAGTGCCGTTGGTGTGGCGTAAGTACGTGTACCATCGGCCCGCATTTCTTCCATTCCAGAGAGGAAAGTGGTCATGCCTGGCCCAATTTCCAAAGGTGTGGGCTTGAAATCTTCCGTGCCTGTTTGGTCGTTCTTCTCCCAAACGCCGGGCGGTTGAGCGTTCAGGAAGACGCGCTCCAGGAAGCCACCCGCGTCGAGGTTCTTGCTGGTCATCGTTTCGGCTTTGTTGAGCGCCTTTTGCGCGGCGCGAATTTGTTGGGTGATGAATAACGGCCGTTCGATTTCATAGTGCAGTAATCGCCGTCCCAGCGGCAATGGGATGCCGGATTCGACACCGGTTTCGTCCAGGATGAGCAGGATGGTATTGCCGTCTGGAGCGATGTAGCTCAGTTCAGCTTTTTGTTCGTCGTCATCGAGGTAGGTGTAGAGGCCAACGGCCGTCATGGTGTTCTTGTCCACAAACACGGTTACGTGTCGCGGATCTGGGTTGTGGACGAAAATCTGGTTGATAGCGAGTTCCGCAGGCAAAATCGCTAGATGATGCTGACTGGCTGTTTCTTTATCCGCTTTATCCTGGACATCTTTAAGTTGTTCTGGGACGGCGACAAAGAGACGCAGCCCACCCCTCGTGGTGAGTAAAGCGTGTTTTGTGGCCAAGTTCACTGTTTCCATCGGGGAACATAGCTTAGTTGCCTCGCTCAACGCCCGCATAGCATAACCCTTTTGGTTTGCCAGCCAGGTCGTAAGCAAGTCCTGGGCCTCTTTCGCCAGAGCCTCATCGCCGCCCGTAATTGTCCATCGGGGCGGGTTACCTAGCACACCAGCGACGTGTTGGTTCACGGCCTGAGCGATGCTGTTACGAGACACAAAAATCTGTTCGAGCAGCTGCATCGTGTGACTATACTTTGCATGGGTGCTTGGCAGAGAGGGACCGGTCCAGCCGGTCCCTCTCTGCCAGTGATCGCCGTTATAAAATTTCAGATTAGCGAGCAACCAATCTGCATTTTGATTGGGAATACGTTCTAATGCTTCTTTGGCGTTGGGCACAGGTAAATATAGAGTTGATGACATATGCTATCTCCTTACATAGTTGCTACGGCATACGGCTGGGGTTGTCGTTGTTGTTTCACGGCTTTGGCTGGTCCCCAGATACCATACCTGGCTGAATCATAAGGATCATCGCCGCCATTACCTTCGATGTCGGCGTCAATCTTCAAAACGTCTTCTGGTCGGTGTGGGTCGCTCAGCATGGCTGGAACAGTGTCAATCAGGCTTGGGCAGGTGTTGAAGATTTTCCATGTTGGCGGTAGGTTGGCTTGCGGGTTGCCCAGCCGTTTTAGCATCTCGGCGGCTCCACTGAGCCGGTTGATGTTGGCGCGTACTAAATGAATGCCTTGTTCGGCATATTGGTCGGCAATGGTTTTGCCCTGCTCGTCGCCTTTTTGGGCAAAAACATCGTGGCCGGCGAGGAAAACCGGCATAGGCCGGATTAAACGGCCTGCGATTTCTTTCATTGTCTGGGCGTGTTCGGGAACCAACCACCTAGGTTGGTGATGTTCGGCAATGGTGTAATATGTGCCGTTGTCGGGGTTTACCGTCCACCAGTAGGCGGCGGTGGGATGGCTAAAGCCATAGTCAAAGCTCCCCCAAATCGGCCAGGAGGCGGGAATAGAGAATGGGGCGATGACATGCTTGTCATAGTCCCAATTGGTGAAATACATGCCGGCCCCAACGTCCCAATCGCCGTCGCGCCACATCCGCCCCAGCAGTCCTGGTAGCTCCAGCAGATATTGCACATACCCGGCATCAAGAAATTTGTTGTCTTTGTAGGTGGCGGGGATGAAGCGGTGACGGCCGCTCTCTTGCTTTTTTCGATTAGGCTCTACATAGAGTTTTTTGAAATCCTGGTGGCCGAGGCCGCCAGGATTGGCTGAATTGTATTCGCGTGGTCGGTAGTCGCTGCGGTTGGTTCGCAGCGATCCTTCGAGCATCTCGATGCGCGTGTGGGGGATTTGGGTGTACTCCTCGACGACTAAAATGTCAAACTCTACCCCCTGATATTTATCTATGTCGTCAGCGTGGCGAAAATTTCCGACGATAATTTTACTGCCATTGGGAAACCGGATGATACCCTCGTTGCGGTTGTATTCATGAGGTATCCGAATGAATGTGTTGGCGCGTAAGCGGTCCATGCTTTCTCGTGCAGCTTTGCCGACTTTTCGCAAGAAAAGCGCCGTGAGGCCATCGAAACGCTGCAAATCGTCAAGGGATACTTGAGCCATGATTGCGTGAGATTTACCTGGTCCGCGTGCGCCTCCCATGGCAATACGGTCAGGTTTGTTAGGTAGGTCGGCAAGGCGTGCCAGGGCGTGAAATTGCATTTGTTTAGGCTGGGGCACGTAGCCGGCACGCAAAAAGCGGGAAATCTGGTCTGGTGGCATCCCGGCTTCTTTGGCCGCGCTTATGGCGCGATCCAGCGCCGTCATGCGTTTTCTTCCTCATCGCCATAAATGCGGGCGAGAGCTTCTTCCAGACCGCGGACTTCCACCTGGCCTTTGGGAGCAGTGGTGCTGCTGGCGCGGTCCAGCGCGGACAGCATCGCCCGTAGCCGGTCGGCGTGTTTGACCAGGCGTCCTCTTTCGTCGAGGCCGGAGGCCAGGGTAATCACGCCTTTCGCCATGTCGGGGGCTGCCAGTTGCAGCATGGTGCTGGCGCGTTCGATGGCGTTGGTAGCTTCTTCGGTTTGCCAGCTTTTGGTAATGTCCCAGGCCCTTTCAAGTACGCTGTTGAAGGCTCGGTCATGCTTTTTCCATTTGTTCCATGTAGACCGGGAGCAGGTGTCAGGCCGACCCCAAAAGGCATCGGTGTCATAGGGTTCGCCGTTTAGTCGCGCCGTGATAACGGCTGTGACTGTTTTGACTTGGAGTGGGGAGGTGAGTCGGCCAAGTTCGGCGGCAATGGCTGAGTGCCATCCAGTTGCGTTAAGATTTCCAGTTGTGGGTGGGGTTGTATCGTCTGTCATGGTCTACAAATGGTCTGTTTTTGTTTCGCTTGATGAGAAAAAAACAGATGCGGTTTGGCCGGGTCTACTATACGAAGAAGGGTAGCTATCTTGTCATTTTTGATTATAACCTGACCTGTCTAGTAGTTTTTGATTTGGTATGGCTCCGAGTGGGGCGAACTCTTGAACAAATGCTTGCCAGTTGTCGCCAAAGTAGGTCACGACGCTGCCTTTGGTTGCGCCGGGCTTTTTTGTGCCATCTGGCAGAATGTAACCTGTGCGGGGAATCAAATTGCACATGAGGCCGTCATAGAGTGGGCGGAACCATGTTTCTGACGTGCTGGCCCAGGTGATACAACATGCCTGTTGGATGTGGCCATGGCTGTATTCTGTGACCAGGTGGGCGATCCAATCTTCATTTCCGGGTTGGTTGTTGGCGATGTGAAAGCCGCGCTCCGGGCATTTGTTTTTTTGGCAGCGGCTTTTGCACGCGCTTTCGCGTGCGCCAAAGGGATGATTCATCCAGATATTGCCGTGCCATTCGTGGGCTAGTCCGCCCTTTGCGATTTGGTAAACTGGCAGGCCGTCAGCCGCCTGGCTGACAAGCTGCGGTTCTGGCGCAGAAAAAAAAGCCCCTGCCATGATGGTTTGGTTGGCGGTGGGGCTGCTGGCCGGGTCCAGGTCAATGCTGCCCATTACGCGCCGCGCAGCGGCCGTAATGAGCGGGTCTGTGTAATATTCCACCTTGTAGGAGGTTTGTAGGATAAGTTGATGCGCTAATGCCATGAAATTTATGTTAGCACGCTTCTGGTTGTGTAAGTAGTGGCGAGTTTGAGGGGTGGCCTCGATGTGATTGCCACTAAAAAAAAGCCCACCGACTATAAGCCGGTGGGCTTTTTTAGATTAAACTTGCTCCGTCTGGCCCGTCAGGGCCGGAGCGGTTTTCGTCTTGCGACGGCATTCATTAGTGCAGTATTTCATATTGGAATGACGGCATTCTGGCAATTGCTGGCCGCACCCTTCGCAGTAGCCAATGGCACTGATATAGGGCTTGTGCCTGTCACAATAGCCGTATCGGGAATCTTCCGGGTCTATCCAGGTGGCTTCTTTTGTGCAGATGTCGCAGGTTCGTGTTACGGTTTCCATGTGTGAGGTATTGTTTCCTCGGCCAATGATGAGTTTTTGAGCTGCTTTTCGGCATCAAAGAGCTTTAAGACTGCGGTGTTGAGAAGAAATAGAGTGTCTCTTTCGGTTTTGCTGTCGAGTTTTGAGACGATTACGAGTAATTTTGTTCGTGCCTCCGCCACATCTATGCCAAAAAGCAGCCGTCTGGTTAGGTTGTAAAATAGCTTTATTGTGTTAACGACTTGCCGTTTTTTCCAGCCAGATGGGAGTTGTTCTATCAGTTCTGGCCATAGTTCGGAATCTTCTTGGTGTTCGAGTAGGTTTTTCATTACCGCGAATTGACCACGAAGGTCTTGAGGGTGTTTGTGAAACATCCAAAGCATGATTGGGTCGTGAACATTGACATCAGGTGCAGACACAGGTGTAGGTTTGGTTCCGGTCAAGTGTTGGAACATGACATCGGCAATGTCTTCGCCTCGCTCTGGTTCGATGGTTGACGTTTCGCTTGTGCCTGTTTGTTGATTTAGCCAGCGACGAACATTGATAATTGCGTCATCAATGTGCCGTATTGGATGAGCGTATAACTGTTTTGTTATTTCTTCTTTTGTCAGGTGTTTTAGTTTCTTTTGCAGGTCGGCCGGATCGTATATGTTGACCTGCCCTGACAATAATCCTACGAGTGCTACTTCTGTGTCTACCTGTTCATCATCTGGGCTGAGGTAATCGCATGTAGCGGCATAGTCCTGCATTGGTTTGAAATACAATCTTGTTTTTCGCATGTGACGTTGGCGACGTTCTTCGCTCGATTCTGGTTGAGGCTTTGTTACTGTTGTTTTCTCAATGTTGTCGAGTGTTCGCGCAAGGTATCTTTCCGTGTCCTCGCCAGGCATTTGGGTTATTGGTGGATCGTCGTGAATGTATGCCACTCGCTCGTAACAGGCTTCCAGGGCTGCCCGAATTTTGTTGGGGCTGATGCCTTCTGTTCGGTCGTCGAGCTTGTTTCTTGATGGAAGAAAACTGCCGTTGTTCGGTGTCATCCATCTTTGTAACAGATCGGCAATTTCTACTACGCTTGCGTTCTCATGCAGCCAGTCGTTTACTGCGGCGGTGATTAACCCTTCAACCTGCTCTGGGGTGATGGTTAGATTGCGTTCGTAAAGCAGTCGTTCCCTGGCGATTTTGAGATGCAATTTGCCTTTGGAGCCTTTTGCAATGTAGGGCAGTTCTCGCTCGTATCTTTGCCAGCAAGGGGAAGAGCCGTGGTAGGTCTGATTGGCCGTGAGACTGGTCCAGTTTCTGTGACCGTCCGTGTAAGTTTTGAGCCACTCGTAGGCGATTTCTTCCGGGTTTGTAATTTCTTCTACTGCTTGTTTGACGGCCGTTGCTGTGACGTTTCCGCCTGTGGCTTCCACGGCAGTCTGCCATGCCTGGCGCTGTTGTTCTGGTTCTAGTTTTGTCAACGGCCGTGCCTGGCTTTCGTTGGTCGGCAACGGTTCATTGTTGCCAATTGGCAACAAGTTGTTGACCACATCGGCTGCGCCGATCATCCGGCTGGCATAGCTGCGGCTCATTTTCCACCGCTGATTGCAGTATTCTTCAAAGGTTTCGTGGCTGGCGCGGTAAAGGCGTTGGCTGCGGATTGCACTCAGGGCATTGCCGACATCGAAAAAGGTTTGGAGTCCGTTCTCAATGACGATTTCCAGGTTGCGGAGTTCGGTTTGTTCGGTGGTGGTTAATGCGTTCATTCTTCTTCGTTTGTGTCTGTGATCGAGACGACTTTGCCACCAACTGAGGCCATTCCTAGAGTCATATGGCCGTCTTTTCTTAATTGGGCGATGGCAACTTTTACCGGGTCGCGGTCGTCTTCCTCATCCATATATACGGTTTGTTCCCAAGTGTAGGGGCCATAGTAGCCTTTGCATTTGACTGTTTTCATATATGGCTATCTCCTTGTGTATATGATATGTGGCACGGCCGTGTGTGAATAGTGACGGATGGGGCAGCGAAGCTGCCCCATCGCCACTAACCAAAGAGAGACATTTGCGCGGGCGCAAAGAGGGATGGCGGTGCGACTGTTGGTTTGCGTTTGGGTTTGGTGCTGCTGCGCAACATATCTTGCAGGTGTTGGATTGTAGGCCGCTGCGTGTCTGTAGTGGCAGGCGCCCGCCGGCGGAGCTGGATTTGCCACTACTGCGGGGTCTGGGTCGGCAATGGGCACGGCTTGTACGCCGTTGCGGGTTGGAACGATCACGGCTTTTTTCCAAGTGACTTGAAGGTCCGGTTCTGGTTCTTGTTTCGGTGTTTTGCCCATCAGCCTGTCAGCCTCGGCTGCGTCTACCATCCCGACGCCGAATACAAAGCGTTTCCCGTTTGCTGGTGTGCTGTGGTGTTGTTTAGAGATGGTGGGTCCGACTGTGACGGTTGCTGTTTTGAAGGTGGTTTCTTCTATTGGACTTGCCGCCTGGACGATTGCCGGTTCTGGTTCTGGTCCCAGGTCAGTGTAAATGGCCTGGGCGTCAAATCCGCCGAGGATCATGTTTTCTTTCGCAACATCCGCGTTGGCTTTGGCGAAGAGGTCTTCCAGGCTTTCTACCTGGTTGCCGGTTCCACCTTGCAGGGCGATGCGGGTTAATTCGGTCATCATGTCTGCGTTGGCGAGGTCGTCCATTTCGCTGATGCTGTCCTCTGGCAGCGTATCGCCGCGCACGCGGAGGGCTGCGCCGACTTTGGCGGCGATCAGGCGGATGGCGTTCGATTGCAAGGTGTCTTCGTAGTAGTAGAAGTACACTTTGACCGGCCGGTCTTGGCCGATCCGCCAGGATCGGCGGCTGGCCTGCAAGATGGTGTAGACAGAGTATTCTGTGCCCATCCAAACGATGGTGGGAAAGTCGAGCAAATCCAGACCTGTCTCTACGCGCTTGGGGTGTGTGATGATGACATCCACATTGGCTTTTACCTGCTGTTTCACCCAGGTTTCGCGCTTGTTGGGTTCGACTGTCAGGACAACGGCTTTCAGGCCGTTGTCTTTGAGCATTTTTACCCATTGTGGCGTGATGTCCAGGGTGCTGGTTTGTTGGCACAGCAGCAGCACGCGACGGCCGTTGGCTTTCTCGGCTTTGATCAGTTCGACAATCTCTTCTTCTTTGGGATACAGCCGGTCATCGCGGAGCGCGGGTACTTGGGCGATGGTGGCTGCATCGAGGTCATAGCCAGCAGCCAGGCGTTTCTTGTCTACCACTCGTTTGGCGCGCCAGGGACTATCAGGCCAGGATAAGAGGGCTTGCAGATATGCACCCAACAGTGATTTGTCGTTGTGTTGCAATCGTTCGGCCATCTCTTTGCGGAGCGTGTCGGCAAAGCGGTCATAGAGATTTTGCTGATCGCTGGTCATGTAGACGCCGACCGGGATTTCTTGATAGTCAGGCAGCGCCATGCCCATGTCTTTGAGGCTGATGAAGACGGCTCGGTTGAGCAGCCAGGGCAGCATGGCCGGTGATGCGCCAGGCAGTTCGGTGACGCGGGTTTTGCTGCGGCTGTTGCCAGTTTCAAAGCCGTTGGCATCGAATTTTACTTCGGTTATTTCCTGCATGATGCCGTACTGGTTTATCCACTTCTTTAAGCCATTTTCTCCAGCGTAATCATAAGCGTGTCGCATATCCGATGAGCTGCGGTAAAGCAGCGAGAAGAGTGTTGATGCTTTGCCGCCGTAGGTGGTCCCGGTCAGGTTTAGGACACGTTTGGCAGAGACAGCCAACCGGTGGTACGCATAGCCTCTGTCGCTGTCAGTTGATTTGTACTGATGGCATTCGTCAGCGATCAGGAGGTCTAGTTTGCCTTTGTACTGCCGCTTGATGTAGCTTGCCAGCGGATAGCGGGAGTAACCTTCATTTGTGGGCGTGGGTAGGTAGTCTTTGGCCGCCAGCATTTTGACGCGGTTAGCGTGCAGCTTGAAGGTTGTTGGCTTTTGATTGGGTGTGTAACGCCGACTGTCCTGGTACAAAGCGCCGTGACATTTGCGGCAATAGAATTGTTTGCTGGTGAAATGGCCGGGACTTAGCGAAACGCCTTCGTCGTCAGTTTGAATGTGACCGCAGGCTGGGCAACGTACATGTCGTCTTTTTCTTAAGTCGGGCAGCCGATTATGTAGTTTTTCGGGCAGTATTTCTTTGGCGTGTCCGTTGGTTAAAACGCTTGAGTGTAGTATCTCGAAAGTGCCATCTTGTGCCCGTGGCTTGTGCATGATTGCGCCCAAACGTGCCTGGTAAGCGTGCGCCCAGCCGCTGCCGGCGCGGGCGGTGGTTTCTTTGATGACGCCGAAGATTGGGCCGGGCAAGCTGAAGAATTTGTCAATGTCCTGGCGGCTGGTCAGGGCCATCGCGCTGGCGCGAGGCCAAACGAATTTGATTTCGCGCTGCCATTTGTCTACCAGGTGCGGCGGGCAAAGGATGATGATGTGATTCATGGGGTAGCCTTTGGCAGCCATGATTGCCGGTACACCAGCGCCCATCACGGTTTTGCCGGTTCCCATTTCGCCGTCGATCCAGCAGTCTTTGTTATTTTCCAGGCGAGTGGCGGCCGCGGCGATGCCGTGTTTTTGAGCGGGCAGTAGGCCAGGCCGGTTGACGATGGGGATCTTCCGTGTCAGGTTTAGCTTGTTGATGGCCGCTTCGTAGCCGTTGTAGTCGAAGTTGTACAACGGTGGATAGCGGTCGGTAACAACCTGGGTCAGCACAGGCAGCCACTTCGCCATGAAGCTGCTGAGGGCTGCGCCCTCATATGCGGTAACATCGCCTTTGGGTGTGATTGTGGTAATGCTGGTGATCACCTGGTCTGTGTTGGTTGTTCGTTCGGTGTAGGCGTGTTCGTCTTTGCCGCCAGCGTTGGGGTTTTCTTGCTGAACCGTGACTATTCTGCCCTGTTTGTAGCTCAACCCTTTGATGAGGATGCGCTCGTCGTCGTTTGTCAGGATTTGATTGTTGAGAAAGCCAGCGGCGATGACACCGATCAGGTGGCCGATCTTCATCGGGGTGACAGGCCGGAGGTCCGGCCCTTTGCTGGTGGTTGGGGCGATTAGTTCCCGGAAGGCTGCCGTAGTGATCACGCCTCTGGCGTGGGCTTCTTTGCTGGCGTCTGCCGGGCTGGTGTTCCAGCTACGAAAGCGCATTTGGTCTTGAGGCAGGGTTAAGGCTGGCAGGGTGTATACTGGCTCAGGAGCAGGAATTAAGGGTTCGATGTCTACGGCCTGGATGGGCTGCCCTAATTGGCGGATTTTCCGTACAGCATCGGCTTCTGGGCTGATGCGGTCTTTGCGTGCGACGGCAAAGACGATGACTTGCTTGAATCGTTCGTAGAACGGGTCAGGGAACCGGAAAATCTGGATGTCTTCAAACCAGGAGAGGAGATAGGGCGCCGTTTTTTCGTAGTGCAGCAGATGACGTGGAATTACCCAAATCATCAGGCCACCTGGTTGTAGATATGGCCGTGCGTCGCGCAGCCAGGCGTATTCAGCACGGCCGTTTTCGGTCATCAGGTATGGTGGATTGGCGTAAATGAAGTTAAAGCTCTCTTTGGGGGCAATCATTGCCGCGAAGCTGTCGGCCAGCAAGTGGCGGCCAGCGAGTTGGCTGGCATCCGGCCGCATGGCAATAAGGCTCTTGATGTTACGTTCTGCGGCGGCTGCCCGGTTGATTGCTAGTTCTACGCCATAGGGAATCAGGTTTAAATCTCGCGCCAGCGGGATCAGGGCTTCTCCTTCGCCTACGCAGGGGTCGAGGATGCGGCCGCCATTAGGCGCGGTGATATAAGTGCGGATCATGTTAGTGACAGGTTCGTCCGTGGGGAAATAGCCGGCCTTGTCAGTGTTGGCGAGACGCATTGTGTTTCTCTCCTTGTGTTGGTTGAGGTTAAAAGGTGATGTGGCCGTATCGCAGGCCATCAGTGATGATTTGTTGCCAGGCGTCCGGATCGATCTTGATCCGGTAAGCAAAGACGTTGCGTTCGGCTGGGAGTGGCGGGCTGATTAAGCCTTTGTTATCGCCAGCATTCCAAAGGTGTCGCGCCCATTGTGGTAAGACGGGTGTGTTGATTACGCGGTCCAGCAAGTTTAGAAAAGGGGCTTGGAATTGGTAGTAGAGTTGGTCCAATGTGTGGGAACCGGTTTGTGGCTGGAAAAGGTAGAAACACGTTTTGCTAGGGCTGATCTGGTTCGGGATGGCCTGTTTGTGGATTAACCACATTTCTAGCCAGTTGGAATCAGGCAATACAGCTTTCATCATGACGTGCATTTTGGAGCCTTCCAGGGTGACTGAGAACCTGTCAATCATTGTGCTTTGTTTGCCACTGGATACCAGGTGCGCCCAGGCTGCTTTAACTGCCTGTTCTGGTCCGAGCATTTGCAGGGCGACAATGGTGTCCTCTTCTTCATCGAGGGCGTAATAGGTACTGTAGGTTACGTGGTCTGAGTGGATGTAAACACGTTGGGTTGGTACGGTTTGAGTTGACATGCTTTTCCTCCGAAGCTAAAAGATTCGGAGGGTTTCGGCTGTTAAGCCGAAAAAAAGAGCCTGGCTCAATGCCAGGCTCTTTTTAGATTTTGGTGATTATGTGCGCGATGTTGTCTCGGTGAATAGCGATTGGCTCGCCTTTGTTGCGAGGGTTGTCGGCCAGTTTTTTCCCGAATTGATTGAACAAGGATAGTAGTGTTCTGCTGCTGTCGTAATGCTCTTGGGCAATACGATAGCGGCGGTTGTGAATATCTTTGACGTAGATAAGTGTGTACTTGGGCATTAGCAAGCCTCTAATTGGATCAGGGTGGTGTTGTTTCGCTTGGCATATGCGGTCAGAATTTCAACAGCTTCCGTCCAGTTGTCAGCCCCTTCGCACCAAGTTGCATCAAAATCTTCGTCGTCGAAGACACATATTGCGTTGCTATCTTCTTCCCATTCGCCATAGCAGAGAACGGTTTGCCCATTGCGGGTAATTGATAAGGGTTGGTTATTTTTGGACATTAATGGGGTTCCCGTCTTTATCCAGATATTTGTAGCTGGCCCAATCAACGAAGATTGTTCTCGATACTTCGAGTGTGGCGATTCTACAAATTTCTGGATACGTCTCGTGCAATTCGCCCCAGGTTATTCGGGTGTTTACGATTGGTGAGACGGATGGCATATTGTGCGCTTCGATGACCTGGTAAAGCGGTTCATTCCGACGCACTACGATTCTACGCTGGCTGGTTTCGGGTTTTACGGTTACTTCTGCGAGAACGAGTTTAGCTTTTGACATTGTGATTTCCCTCGGTATGCCGGCGACGGTTTTCGTCGCTGCCTGCTACATAGTGTCCTTGCTGTGATCCTTCGACGTTGTAACGGACTTCGACAATGGAAGTCAGGTAATTAACGATGGTTCTGGCGCGGTGTTCGGCCATTTCTGGGCTTTCGTTGATAGTTTCTTTTGGGATGTCGCGCCAGTCTCGATGGTCTCCAACCTTTCTGATTCGGAATTCGTACTTAGGCATGGACTTTCTCGCCTTGTTCTGCTTTGTACGCATTTAGAACGGTTTGGACGTGATGTTTGGCATCATTGTTTGTCCACATGCGGCTGAAAGCGCCCAGAGTGCGGGCAAAGACAAAGCCGTTGCGCCGAAGAGTGTTGTACATGGCATTGCTGACGCGGGTTTCAGGGAAGTAGAGCCGCACGCGGCTGTCTTCCGCAGCCCATTCGATGCGGACGCCATCTTCGTTGGTTTTATCGGAGGATTGGCGTTTGGTGGCGGCTTCGGCCTGGACGAGCCGCCCTTTAAGGCGGGTGATTTCGGCGTTGTTGTTGGTCAATTGCCAGGGGCTGAAACCTACGTGCCCGCCATAGCGAGGAGTGAGCAGTACGGTGGTGTTTTCTTCGGTGATGCCCAGCTTGGTAAGTTCCTGGATTTTGACATCCGGGTGCATTTTGCTGTTGCGGGCAATTTTGTTGGCCGCTTTCATAGTAGCTTGCAGTTTTTCGAGTATTTCGAGTTTGGCTTGCAGACGTTCGACGGCATCGGGATCGCCGATGTGGATGGGCTTAGACATTGCTTGGTTCTCCTTCTGTTTGGGTTGTGAGCCATTGCTCATAAGAGGATTGGTCAATAAAGATGCTGCGGCCTGCTTTGAGCTTGGGCCAGTTGTTTTTGTCGGCCAGGGCGATTAGTTGGCGAGATGTTTTCCCGCTTTCTTTTTGGATTGTGGGAGATCTTGGGTCAATATACGGCATTGTTCGATATGTCTCTGATAAATTCTGCTTCTTCAGGGGTGGCGGTGCTTGCGATTGCGCTCAGTGAGCCATCCCGAATGGTAGCTATGGGCCGCGAACCTACCGGGTTGCCAGAATATTGCCAGTTGTACACGCCATTACTACCTTGGTAGACAATGCCGACGCCGGTGTATGCGCCAGTGATAGACATTGCGCCTTCGATGGTGTGTTTAAGTTGTGTGTCAGCCATAAATAACGTTTACCTCCAGTTGTTTATTCAAAATGCCGGTGGGCATCCGTGGGTGATTGCGCGGCAGGGATGCCGTGCCGAATTGATAAAAGGCCGCCCAGGGGTCGCTGGCGTTAGCCAGGCGCTTGGCCGGGCTTACCAGGTCAAGCGCTTCTTGATGGCTTTCGAGCGGCCCGGCCAGAAAGCCGGTTCTGCCGTCGTTTTGGACGGTGACGAAGAAGAGCCGGTCAGGGTCTACGACCGGCTCTTGGGCCAGCGGTGACGCTGGCTTGTTGTGGGTGTAGGTTGTGATGGTTTTGATCATGGGAATTTGTTTCTTTTGCCAGTTTTCCAGTCAATGTAGGTTGAACTGTCGAGTGTCAGCGTGACGCCGGGGTAATCCTCTTTGTATTGTTGCCAGGATAGGCGCGTGCCAACTTTGGGATATTTGCGGTTGTTACTTTTGATTGTGCTGGGGCTTTCGATGACTTCGTAGCGATCTAGCAACTGTCCGCTTTTGGCGATTTGGGCGACTGTGACTTTAGTCATTGCTATTTTACCTTTCTGACCTTGGCTACGTCGCGGTCTTGCTCTTTGAGGTAACGGCCGTCTTCTGTTTCGAGTGCCCAAACGACTTGTCGGGCGGGCACTGTATCGTAGACGTATTTCAAATACGTGTGTTTGACGACTACAACGCCAGTCTGTGGGTGTTGTAGTTTGTCGCCGGGACTAAGTTTTTCAAATTCTTCTTGGGTCATGATGCCTCCTGCGGGTTTAAGATGGTAATTGTTAGGGGGGCGTAGTTGTTTATCTGTAAAACCATGACATGAGTGCCTCGCGGCTTTGCGGCAGGCGCTGGCCGTTGGCTTGGAGATATTCTTCGTAGGCGTTGACATCTTCCGCGGCGACGGAGTCGCCAGAGCCGTACAACGGTATGCCGTCGCGTTTGATGGGGGTTGGTAGTTTGGGGGCGGCGGTGGTGGTTATGGCGCGGCCGCGAAAAGATTGGCCGGTGGCGCGTTTTGGCCGGTCGCCATAGCCAAAGAGTTCCCCAACCAGGTCATCGTCGCCAGCAATTGCTTTTGCGATTGCAGATGGTTCGCGCCTGGGCGCTGGCATGGTTTGCATGATGATCTGCGCGGTCGTGTGGGCCTGCATGTATTCCAAGATTGTGTAAGCCATCTTGCGGGCGTCCAGGGCGGTCATGCCGACATTGATTTTCTTTTCCACCTGGCCGGCCGGTGTGATAGCGCCGGTTGGTGTGGCTTTGCCTGGCCCTTCGGTAAGCTGGAAATAGACCTTACTGTCTTTGGCATTGATACGCAGCACCCGACTGATAGGTTTTTCGCCGTTGCTGCCTTTGTAGTCGGTGAAGTCCACTGCTTTACCCCAGGAAAGATCGGCAAAGATGACGCGGGCGTCATCGGCGTCGAGCCAATGCGACAATTGGATATTAGCGCCCTCCCCTTGCCGATACATGCCGGCAAAAAGCTGCAACTTGGGGATGGGTTCACCAGAGTCTTTGGTGAAGTGCAGCGCGTTTTGCGTGTGCAGCCAGGTGGTTTTGGTCATGTATTCATAAATGCGATGATTGGTATTTGCAGATTGTTGCATAATGCGTTCCTTTTCGATAGTGGCGGGTTTATCGGCTTTTTAGTCGCCCGGCCACCTGCCGAGGAAATGTAGGGTTTGTACTGCGCCGATGTGGATACAGACGCGCTGGTCGCGCCAGCGGACGCGGGGGCAGTTGGGGTTATGGAAGTCTTGGCAGCCGCAATAGTAGTTACGGCCAGACCATCTGACTTCATATTGGGTATCTGGCTGGCTGTAGGATTTGACGTGTGCTATCACATCATCTTCTTGAATGAATTGGATATGCCCGGCCAGTATGAGCATCCCCATGCGCCAAACGCGGCTGCCGAGTGCCGGGTAGCGTTTGAGCATTTCGCTGAGAGCCTGGTGCAGCTCCGGGTCGGCGGCGGCAATTGCCGTAGCAATTGCCGCTTGTTTGCCTTGTTCGCCAGCGGGGAACGCCAGGGTTTGCGTATTGGTTCTGGCTTGCCATTCTCTGGCTGAACGGTCGTATTCGATGAGTGTGTTTCCGACAAGCATGGTGGGTTTTTCCTTATTTGGATTTTGGAATGAAGTCGAATCCAAGTCCGCGCTCTTTGAGCGAGTAAAATACGTTGAGGCCAATGATGATGTGATCCATCACCTGAATATCTAATAGCTCTCCGGCCTGGCCGATCATCCGCGTTACGTTTACGTCTTCTGGAGACGGGGCCGGGTCGCCAGATGGATGGTTGTGGGCCACGATGATCGCAGCGGCACGGCAGCGAATGGCCGGTTCAAAGATTTCGCTCATGCGGATTGGGATGGCGTTGAGTGTGCCTATGTAAATGGTGGTTTTGTTTATGATGTGATTGCGAGTATCCAAAGAGATGACGACGAAGTGTTCTTGTTCCAGGTGCATCATGTCGCCCATGAGGTAATATGCTGCTTCTTGTGGGGTTTTGATTATGGACGATGGCGGGTATTGAAATGCCTGGTATCTGCGGGCGATTTCCATGATTGCCAGCAGTCGCCGGGCGGTGATTTCCCCAATTCCTGGTAGGGTGGCCAGTTCGTGGCGGTTTTTGCGGGCAATGCCTGGCAAATGGTTGGTCGAGGTTAGGAGGTCTTGAGCCAGGTCGAGGCCGTCTTTGTTGCCGAGAGCGATGGCGAGGACTTCGGCAGTGCTTAGTGCCCGCAGGCCGACTGCATCCATGCGGGTGTAGGGCTGCTCTTCTGGAGGCATATCTTTGATCAGGCGGCGCGTTTTTGTGCGCCGCATGTCGTAAGCCTGCATGTCAATGAGCGAATGTTGCATAGGTATCTCCTTCTAGGTTGGGATGGCAGTATTCACCAAGTACAGGCTGTTAAGCCTGTAGTTGGTGGGTTTTTGTTGCCAATTGGCAACAAAAATGGTGGCAAGGTGCAGGGGGATGGGGCACGGCCGTGCCTGGGTGCTGCCACTATGCCGGGCAAAAACTCAATCTGAGACCTTCGGCATCCAGAGGATGCCCCTTTTGGGGATGGGGGGTCTTCCCCCCAGCCCCAAAAGGTACAGCCCCGGGTGGGGATAGGTAGCGGCCTGGGGCTTTTTTGCTGGGCGGCACGAAAGCAAAAAAAAGCGGCTCTTTCGAGCCGCTCTCTTTTATTCTGGCTTGCCACCCAGAAACTTGATTTTGTCTGCGTTGATTTCCATGCTGGCGCGAGTGTCTCCGTTTTTGTCCTGCCAGGTCTTGATTGATACCGTGCCCTTGACCATTACCAACTGGCCTTTGTGGAGATGTTGGTCCATTACGTCCGCCAATTTGTTCCACGCTACCACACCGAACCAGGTTGTTTTGTCTTGTTCGCCGGCGCGTTCGTTGACTGCTACCGAGAAATTGGCGACCTGCTTGCCGGTGGTCGTTGTTCTGACCTGGGGTTCCTGACCTACGTTACCGATGATTGTGATTTCCTGAAACATTTTTGATTCTCCTTAAGTGAAATTTGTGTTACTCGATTGCCAAGAAAGATGTGAATCCATAGAGCCAGGAGTCACCGCAGGGGAACAGCCAATTTTGCAAAAATTGGCTGTTGACTACTGGATTGGATTCATATCCTTGAGCAATTGTTGAGTAACCAAATCACGAAGGAGAATCTTGTTTCAGGAGAAAAATCACAATTGGTAACGGGGGTTTGGGCAGGAACCAGGTCAATGACCACGCAGCAGGGCGCTGGGGGTAGCAGTCGGCGCGGCGAACGAAAACAACGGTTCGGGTTTATGTGGTAGCGCATTGGCGGCGGGGCAAACATCGAAGGCCAGTTGGGGTCAAGGCCGGGATCGCACCTGGCAGGCGGGAGACGCAGCGGCATGGGGCGCAGCCGAGTTTCGGGGCAAGCCGAAGAAGAGCGGCCGAAGGCCGCTTTTCTTCGGGCTTGAGTGCCTTTGCACGCGGTTGGCCGTCTTCGGCCAACTCTGACGGCATTGGGGACAGACAGCGGCGGTCGAGCGGTCCTCCGCCCGACCGGGGCTGCGCGTGCGGCCGGTCTTCCGGCCAGGTTTGCCGAAGGCAAAAAATAAGCCTCTTTCGAGGCTTATTTGCTTTCGAGTGTGAAGGGGATGCCCTTGCGGAAGAGGAAGTTGAGGATGATGTCGCGGGCGGCGGGGCTGGTTACGATGTAGGTGCGAATAGAGCAGGTGATGGTGTAGGTCATTGTTTTCTCCTTAAAATAAACTGAGTTGTACGGTTTTGGGTTCTGCCTTTTCGACGAGCGGCTGGGCTTGCGATTTCTCCAGAAGTTTGGCTTCCCGTTCGAGCCGGGCGCTGTTTTCGTTGCGTCGTTGAATTTCAACCCGTTCCCGTAGTGTCAAAGTGCGATAAGTGTTTTTGTAGGCCATTTTTGTTCTCCTGTAGTTGTGTTTGTCCTGCTTGATTGCCAAGAAAGATTTGAATCTAGAGCCAGGAGTCACCGCAGGGGAACAGCCAATTTTGCAAAAATTGGCTGTTGACTACTGGATCGGATTCATATCCTTGAGCAATCGTTAAGCAGGAAACAAACACACACGGAAGGAGAACTTGGCCTAACAAAAACATAGCAACTTTGACGCGGAGGAACGTGGTTGGAAAAATTCAACAGCAACGGTGCGCCTGGCGAGTGGGAAGCCCTGGAGAAATCGCCCAGCCTGCCTCGTCGGGCAGAACCCTGTACAACGAGGTTTATGGAGAAAACAACTTCACCATCGCCTATTCGCAGCCGTAACCAGCAGGCCGCTGACATCACCGGACGTGCCGCAGGGCGCAGCCGAGTTTCGGGGCAAGCCGAAGAAGACCGGCCGAAGGCCGGTCTTCCGGCCAGGTTTGCCGGAGGTCTTAGGGGGGTTGCGGGGGGAACGTCCGCGTGAGGGGGTGATGGAGGGTGTGCCCGAAGCGGCATGGGGATGGGGCCACATGCTGCATCGAGCGCACCCGAAGTCAGGGGGAGACTTCCCCCTTAGACGGCGACATGAGTTGTACAGTCAGCATCATGAAGCATAGATACCAGGCGGCTTACTTTGTGTTCAAGATATGGGTCATCAGTGTCCAGGTCGAGGGCTACGTATTTTTCCCAGCTATCTAAGACTGGCATATACACGTCTTCGATTACACCATTTTCGATGATGATGTAGATTGCGGTAAGTTCTGGTTCGTTTTCTTGAGTGATGTTCTTTGGCATTGAGATTCCTTGTTAGTGATTAGCAAACATGAGTTTAGCGGGCGCTGTCTTGGCTTTTAATGCGGCGTGGTAACGGCAAAAGAGTTCTTCTTCCACGATTTCTGTGTCAGGAGCTTCTAAAACCTTACTTATTTCTAAATATCGCCAGTCCAGGATCAAGCTATCGGGGTTGGCGATGCCGTTTTGTGTCAGGAGGGCAGAGATTTCATCTTCCAGTTCTCCTGTATCGCCACCTTCGATGTTCATGGCGATTTCGACTTTTATGATGATGTGCTTTTGTTTGGGTGTGGTTGGTTTGTGCATGAATGTTTCCTCCAAAAAAAGAGGCTAAGGCGTAAGCCTTAGCCTCTTTGTGGTTAGTGTTTAGAAGGGAATTTGGTCGTCTTCCGGTTGATTTTCGGGAGAAACGTGGTTGTCGCGTCCATTTCCGTTGCTAGTGGACAGATAGCGGACATCATTGGCGCGGATTTCAAACGATGCGCCGGCCGTTCCATCTTGGCGGCTCCAGATGCGCGGGCCACCAGTGTTCGGGTCAGGGGTCAGTGTGCCCTCGACGAGAACTTTGCTGCCTTTTGCGAGATACTGATTGGCGTTTTCCGCCTGCTTGTTCCAGACGCTGACTTTGAACCAGGTTGTTTCATCAACGGATTTGCCTGCGCGGTCGGTGTATTTGCGACTGGTCGCAACATTGAGGCTGGTCACGGCCGTGCCGTCCGGCAGGTAGCGCATTTCGGGATCGCGTCCTAAGTTGCCGACGATGGTGATTTTCTGATACATGGGATTTGTCTCCTTGCAAATGTGTGATTGGGAATTAAAGAGTTTGTTTGGGTTGGGCTGTTAAGCCCGTTTTTCTTTCGTTTCGGTCGGGCTGTTAAGCCCGCTCTTTGCTTTTTTCTTCGCTCTTCGCGCACGGTTGGCGGTCTTTCCGCCAACTCTGACGGCATTGGGGACAGACAGCGGTGGTCGAGCGGTCTTCCGCCCGACCGGGGCTGCGTGCGCCGGGCCGAGTCTTCGAGGCCCGCCCTACCCTGCTGACTACTTTACAAAAACCAGTGTAATAAAAATAGTGGCGGGTGCAGCGCGGTCGCTGCTGCACCCGCCACCACAAGATTACGCTTGGCACAAAACGGTGTACAGATTGCCGTCTTTGGCCTGCGCCTGGCTGATTGTCCACCGTGATTCAGCCATGACGCGGATTTCCTGACCGGTCTGGATGTAGGCCAGCGTGTGGCCAGATGGCCCACGAGCGACAATCCGGCCGTCGTCTGTGATTTCGGTAGAGATGGTTAAGCCGACGAAGTCGGCGGTTCGTTCGGCAACCAGTTTTTTGGCTTGAGTGCGGATGTCTTTGGGGACATCGCTCATGGTTGCGTATAGCCCGTCCCTTACTTTGAGCCAGTTGAACCAGACGCCGTTAAGTTGCACCGGGACGCCGGTGGGCTTTTGGTCGAAGTGCAGCAGCGTTCCGGCGCTGCCGAGCCAAATTGGTTCACCGATTATGCCGATGTGTCGCAGCGCATTCAGGAACAGCCGGGCTAGTCCCGGCCGGCGCGGGCCGGCCGCGCCACCTGGTACTTTGGGATCGGGCTGCCAGAGCAGCGCGTCGCTGAGGCTGCGATTGTAGACATGGGCGGCTGCGCCCAGCAATGTCTCGACCTGGTTGTTCTTCACAACGTGGTCAAGCGCGGCATTGTTTGCCGCGTCCAGGCCGCTGCTTCGCAGCGCGTGCTGATACAGTGCGACGAGCGTCTGGCCTTCGGTTTGCCAGGCTGTGCCATGTTTGAAGATGTCTAGGGGCGGCGTGGCTTCTCCGGCCAGGTTGTTCAGTTCCAGCATGAAGATGTCAATGCGTGACTCAGCCTGGCGCATGAGGCTACTGAACCAGTGATTAGGGTTTATCTGCACTGCCTTCATGGTATCTGCGTCAAGTGCTGGTTCAATGCGTGGGCTTAGTTCTGCCGGCAGTGCGGCGTATTGGTCGGCGGCAATGTCTCGCATTGCCAGGCGGATCCAGTCAGCCACGGGACGTAAGTCCACCGGGGCTTTGACTGAACCATCAATCACGTCTTCCAGGCGTGCTGGTAGTTCTAGCGGCACGTCGCCGTAGGTGGCTTTGAGTACCATCAGCGCATTGCAGTACGCGCCGAGCATCCCCCCATTCGTGAGTGCGTTGCTGATCGCCGGTTCCATTGCGGCGATGCTGTACTGTTCGGCATGGAATTGCGGAAACGGGATCAGCTCTCCATAGGTGTAATTCAGCGTGTCGATCCGCGCAGGCAGCTTGCGGCTGTCCATGTGCGGCCATGTAACGGTTGTGCTGCTGATTTGCCAGGGTATCGTGTAGCAATTATCTGTCGGCTGGAAAAGGACGTACTCTCCTAACTGGTTCGGGCTGCGCCAGGCCAGCACCCGTTTGCTGCCATCGTAGTCGGTGAATTGATGAATCCAGAGCGCGTCATCGCCATCTGCCCCACCCAGCACCTGTACTATGTGATTGTTCCAGTCGGTTTGGTTGACCCAGGCCGTTGCGGTCTGAGCGTCAATCTCGATGTGGCCTTCGGGCACATCGCGCTGACCGACGCTGGCCGGGAAAATGTAGAAGCGACCACCAGGAATGGGAAAGCGGAAGTTTTCTCTGCCATGATTGAGGCGGCGTAGGAATTGCCGCCCCATTGCTTTGACGGTGGCCGGAAACCACATCAGTTTCCCCCCACTGGCGATGTACTCGCCAATGTACCATTTCTGCAATTGCGCGAGCTGCTCATCGGATTGGATGTTTTCGATGCGACTGAGCAGTACGTCAAGTTGGCCGGTTTTGATGCGGTCTAGGAAGAGTTCGGCTTCCTGTGCCAGCCAGACGAGCAATTTTTCGACGGAAAAGAATGGAAAGAGATTGATCAGGCTTTGCACGTCCAGGCGCATGTGGTCGTGGCTGTGAACCGGCTGTAAGCCGATGAACACACGGCCGTCGAGCGCCAATTCGCGCTTGGTTGCGCCGGCAGGAATAAGAAAGTCAACGGCCAGGTCGTCCACGACCAGCGCGTGACCTTTCTCTTGCCCATCTGCGTGGATGATGGTGATCTCCCAGCGTTGGCAAGTTTCGATCTCGCGCAAATGGCTGGCAATCTGGTGTTCAGGTTGTCCGGCATGGGTGGCGCTGTAGCGCCGTGCCATGCCGTCCAGGTAAGTGCGGCTGATCAGGGCGCAGCCATCCCATTCAGCATTGGAGATGTCGGTGGCGAAATCAATAGAGACCTGATTGCAACGGCGAAATTCGTAGAAGCGATACGGCCGCATGATGCGGCTGATCCGTTTGCTGAGTACAAACGGACCTTTGCGAGCCACGTCCAGCTTGAGGCCCATAGCATAAAGAAATTGCTCAGTATTTGTTCCGAGGATGTGCAGGTCGCTGACCTTGTCGCCTTTTACCCAGCGCAACGTTTGATTTGCGGGTGCTGGCACAGCGTCTAGCGGATAGGTGTAAATGACCCAATCGGGAAATTGGGTCAGGAACGGGTATTCCATCCCGCCCAGGTCGTCAGCCGGTGTAATTTTGGTTATACTGTGCATGAGGTTTATTCCTTTTGGGGAATCTGGCTAAGTTTCCAAGCGGAGCCAGGTTCCCCGTTTTGTTTTCCGGTCAGTAAATCGGTAAGTTACGGCCGTTAGGCCGTCAAATTAATTCCTCTCTAAAAAAGACGAAGTTGTTTAGGCTGTTCGGCTTCCTTCCGAGCCTTCTCCAGCATTTTCAAGCCCTTCGAGGCTGTTTTATTGCTGCCATACCGGGCTTGGTGCTTTGCTGCTTCTTCGCGTCGTTGAATTTCGACACGTTCGCGCAGAGACAATGGTTTGTAATGGCTACGCAGTGTTTCGTATGTGATATTGTTCTGCGGTGGGATAGGTTTCATTTGTGCAAGCTCTTGCATCTCGTCGTATTCAGTTGTAAAGGCGTCGTAATCTGTTAAAATGTTCATGTTATCCTCATAGATGACGTTAGGCCGGTCAGTGACTCGTAATCTACTGACCGGCCGCTTTGTTGTTAGAATGGTATTTCTGATTCCCCGACTTCGTACTCAATCCCGATTCGAGGTTCGTAAAAGAAAAATTGCTCATCAATCTCGTTTTGAAGGCGTTCTGCCTCTTCAAGCGTTTCGGCTTCGGCATACGGTTCTTCGTCGTACTCACTGACCATGACGTAAATAATGTATTTCATTTGATGCTCCTCTTTGTTTTTTTCTTTGGTTAACTGTGTGGGCGATACGAGTTGTACCCCCCTGTCGTTACCTATGGGAACACATCGTCGAAACCGCCGGACACGGCCGCCCGGTCCTCCGGCTGCCGTGTTCCGTGCGAGCGATGCAGCGACTTGCCCCCGTTGGCCTGACCCCCGGTCCTCCGGGGGCAGTAAAGCCAACGGGGGCAAAGGACGCAGCACAACTCGTTTTTTCCGAGTCTTCGAGGAAAAAATGAGTTTGCAAAGCGTCCGGCAAGCCAGAGTAATTTTTTTCAAACTGCCGAAAGTTCCTCTTTCGGCAAGGCTTGGAAAAAATTATGTAGCGATGTGTTACCATTAAGGTGACAGGGGGAAGTCGGGGAAGATGCTCTTTTTTGCGATGTTGCCCGCCCCGCGCCCGGTCCTCCGGGCAGGCGGTAGGCGTAAAGGCAACATCGTAAAAAATAGCAAGAAGGGGCGGGGCTTCGGCCGCCCCTTCTTTTCAATTAAAAAGCCGCCGCAGCGCCGCATCGGCGCTCAAGGCGGGTTCTGTCCGGGCGCGGGAAGCCGTCGCACTCGCGGTGTTCGAACTTTAGCGGGCTGCGGTCTTCCGCAGCGGGCTAAAGTTCGAGCGCGAGGCCGACGGCTGACCCCAGCCCGGCAGAACAGCGATAAATCGGCGTATGCCGCCTGACCGCAGCGTCTTCGCTGCGGTCAGCCCGGGTTTATCTTGTAGAGCTTTTGACGTGGTTAGCCCTTGTTTGTGTTGTGCGTAGGTTTGGGGATTTTCGAGGGGAAGTGATCTTTCAGCCACCGCGCCAGGGCAAGGCGCATAAAAAGAAGCCGCTCGATGCGGCTTGTTTTATAAGTTGCTGGTCAGAAACCACTTCAGGACAAAAAAAGGCCCAGCTAAATTGCTGGGCCTTTTCAGGGGGGGAGAACGTGTCAGTTGAAGCCAGGGAGAGGAAGTGTCTCAGGTAAGCATGGTGCGCATTATAATTTGTCCCTGCGTTTTTGAATAGTGGCGAGTTTGTTGATCAGGCGCAATTATTTCGCCACTACTGTCGTTTCACCAATCATCTAGATGTCTTATATTCCGGTGGTAGATAATTTTAAGCTTGAGTTTGTTGCCCATAAAAGCCAGGCCGACTTATAATGTCCTACATGGCACATGAAACAAATATTCAGGAATTGGAAACGCAAACTGCCGAGCAAGTTTATTCTGTTAAACAACTCGCTCAGCGCTATAAAGTGGGAACAAGAACTATAAATAGGTGGATTGGGGCGGGACTATTCCCTGGAGCTAGTAAGAAAAATCCGACAACTAATAACAGTCCCTACGAAATTACCCAATCCGGAGTTGATTATTACGAAAACCTGCGCAAAGCGGCCGCCAAAACCTGAAAACAGGCCGATTGCCATTTGGCGTTACCTAAGACTTACGTAACGCTTTTATTATTTACCAAAAAACGAAACGACCGCATACCGGCCAAGGTGTCTACGGTCGTTTCTCAATCGCACCTTACTAATTGAATCTTAGCAAGGCTTATGATCATGCCCTCACGGAGATTCGAACTCCGGTTTTAAGCTTGAAAGGCTTACGTCCTGGTCCCCTAGACGATGAGGGCAAGCGGAGGGAATTCTATCATTCCCAACCGGTACGGTCAAGCCCATTTTGCAGCCGGCAGCAGTTCTCAATTTGCCTGGGTGTTGCTAGTAGGGGCGGGACGGCGCGGACAGGTAACAGCCGCAGCGAACGGCATTTTCCCGCGCCGTCTCGCCCCTGTGGCTGGATTTCAAATTGAGAATTGCTGTGCAACCGGCGTGGGGGCAGATTCATAACGGCCGTTGCTCATTCTCATGTCATGGGTCCAACGTTGTCGGCGACCTTTGGTCCATGACGCAAAAAAATACGCCCCCCGTTCAATTGAACAGGGGGGCGCACGCAGAGGGGATGTGTTTCGCAAGCGATTCACAAATCGCTTCAACGAAAGCAAAGGTGTTGGCGGCCTCTATCGCCTGCGCAAAAACGCAGGGATATCCAAATTGTTAGGCGTGAATTTAGGCTGCACCGGTTCAGGTTCACGCTCACGAACCGGGATGGGCGGCGGCGCTTGCCGCTGCGGCGGGGTAACAACCGGCGTCGCCGGGCGGCTGTACTGCTGCTGCACCAATTGACGGCGGGACAAAGAATGATCAAATCCGGTGGCAATCACCGTGATGCGCATTTCGTCGCCCATGTTTTCGTCAATCACTGCGCCAAAAATCATGTTGGCGTCCGGGTGGGCGGTCTCGCGGATAATGGCGGCAGCCTGGTTCACTTCGTACAGGCTCATGTCTGGTCCGCCGGTCACGTTAAACAGAATGCCCCGCGCTCCATCAATCGTCACATCCAACAGGCGGGAGCTAATCGCCTGTTCGGCGGCAATGCGCGCCCGGTCATCGCCTGCGCCATGCCCTACGGCCATTAACGCCGCGCCGCCCTCAGACATGATTGTCTTCACGTCGGCAAAATCCAGATTGATCAGACCGGGGATGGTGATCAATTCGCTGATGCCCTGGATACCCTGGCGCAGCACGTCGTCGGCCATGCGGAAGGAATCTTTCAAGGAAACACGTTTATCGGTCAGTTCCAGCAGGCGGTCGTTGGGAATAACGATTAACGTATCCACGTATTCTTTGAGTCGTTCAATACCTTGTTCGGCGGCATTGGTGCGGTGGCTGCCTTCAAACAGGAAGGGTCGGGTGACGACGCCGATGGTTAACGCGCCCATTTCCCGCGCCGTTTTGGCGATGATGGGCGCGGCGCCTGTGCCTGTGCCGCCGCCCATCCCGGCCGTTACAAACACCATGTCGGAACCGGTCAGGACTTCGTGCAGTTCTTCGGTAGATTCGGCGGCCGCTTTTTCCCCTTGTTCCGGGTTGCCGCCGGCCCCCAGGCCACGGGTCAATTTGTCGCCAATGCGCACGCGCACCGAGGCGTTGGAGAGGTGTAGGGCCTGATTATCCGTATTCACGGCGATGAAATCTACGCCGGTGACGCCTTCGCTGATCATGCGGTTGATGGCATTGCAGCCACCACCACCCACGCCCACGACGCGGATACAAGCTACATTTTCGATTTCAGGTGCTCTTTGCATATGGATACCCTTTCCAACGTGTCAGGCGTCAGGTCGGCCTGGATGAACGCCGCCTGATTTACAACAATGTTGCTTTGTTCCCTGGACGTGGGTCGTAACGACTGGCGTACTGTTCCAGTGTAGATTTGTCTACCAGCCACTTGTTGCCAAATTTGATGGCCGGCAGTTTGCCCTGGCGAATGAGCCTTCTCACCGATTCCGGGTGGATATTCAGGCGATCACCAACTTCTTGAACGCCGGCATAATTTTCTAAGAGATCTTCTTTCGCCATACGACCGCTTACCCGATTATCAATGCGGGATAATACAACAAATTGACTGTTGTAAAAATACAACAAAATCGGGAATATGTCAAGTATTTTGTTGAGTTTTTACAACAATTGGGGATCTATCATACGTGGTAGGTCATTTATGACGCCTGACGCCTGACGCAGCACGGAGCGCACATGACGGCCGTTAATCCAACAGCAGGCCGGAGATGGAGACGAGGGAATGGTCCTGGGGGTCGGCGGGGCAGTGGGCGTAGGTGACGCGACGGCCGTCGCCGGCGGTTGTCGCGTCGCCTGTGCTGCCCAGATAGCGCAGCAGCAGGTAAATGGAGGAAAAACCACAAATGCGGTTGCGGTCTTGCACGGCCGTTATCTGCCCATAAAAATCGGCCGCATCGCCGCGCAAAATGGCGGTCATCAGGTGGTCATCGGCCGCTTGCAAGGCGGCGCGGCGCGGCGCGTCCATCACAAAGCTGTCGCCAAAATTGGGACCGACGTGGGCGAAGTCTACCGAGGCGACGGCCAGGACTTTTTTGCCCTGCGTGGCCCGTTGCAGGGTTTTGATGACGGCCGTTAACCGAGCATCTTCGAACGGGTGAGGGCCGTTCATCACAAAATGGTGAAACGAGCCGCACAGGATGGGAACCATCAGTTTGGGCGCCAGGCCCAATTTTTGCGTGGTGTAATGCAGCCAGACAGCCGATAGTTCGATGGAATGTTCCTGCCGGTGGTGGATTTCCTCTGCATAGGCGGCTTCTTCGCCAATGGCTGCCGCCAGTTGGTCTACCAGCGTCAGGTCGGTGGGCAGCACACCATAGGGGGTGGCGTAAGCCTGCCGCGTCAGCGTTACGGAACCGGCGCTGCCGTTGTGGTCTGTGCCCAAGATAAGAACCAGGTCGGCCTGGGCGACGGCCGTTTCCGCCCGCCGCCAAACTTTGGCATACACCGGCCCACCCCGCTGATAATCAATGTGCGGCGAAATAATTCCTCGCCCCTGCCAGGGTCGCCAACCATTCAAGTCATCGCCCGCGCCATACTGCTGCAACAAAGCTGTCAGCGCCTGTGGCTCGTCTGGATAGCTTAATCCGGCCAGGGCCGGCGGGCGATGCGGTTGGGCGCGATACGCCTTGAGCATCTCGGCCTGAACCTGGCGCGAACGGCCGTTTTCAAGCAAACATGCTTTGTCCAACTGCTCCAGAGCGTCATAGACGATGCCATAGTCCACCATCTGCCCCATCTGGCGGCAAAACGCGGCGTGGATTTCGGCTGGTGTGCGGGTTCCATCGCAAAAAACAAGCATTTGCGCCAGCGCCGGGGGCATGATGAGCTGGTAAGGGGTTAGCTGCAACGGGTCACGCAGATACCACATTTGCTGCCCCATATGGTGGACAGACTGAAAATCGAGCGGGCGGAGACGTGGATTTTCGGTCAAACGATGTTCCTTTGTGCATTTCGGCGCACAACGTTATCAGGGACAAATGGGCGCAAAACCAAAGGGGCCGAGGACAAGCTGCCAAAACGGCCGCAATGCCCCACAATACAACAATCGTCCCTGGTCATAGGCGTCCAGAAAATATACTGTCGCCACACACAGGAAGAGCAAAAAAACCAGCCCACCACAGCCCAACAACACCTGCTGCCCGCAAGACATGGACCTGGCCTCGGCGTCTGGAGCGGCTGCCGGAGCCGCTACCCTGGGGTCGGCCTCATAGACTGGCGGGGGCTGATGCGGCGGTGGGGTATAGACTGGAGCGGCCAAACCTTCGGGAACCGTGTCTACTTCGGCCAGACTGCCACCGCCCTCCACGAGTGTCGCATCCTCTGGCGCGCCGACGACGTACAGCAGGCTGATGGCTTCTCCCAGGTCAATCACGTCACCATGGTGCAGCGGCGTCAGGCCGGCTAGGCGACGGCCGTTGACAAAAGAGCCATTGGTGCTGCCTAAATCCTCCAGCGCATAACCGCTATCCTGGCGCACAAGCTGGGCATGTTTGCGCGAAATCTCTGGGTCGGTGATGGGAATGCCGTTGGTTGGCGACCGGCCGATGGTCAGTTTGTCTTCGAGCAAGTCGAACACCTGATTGGGATTGGGGCCGCGCTGCACAATCAATTGGGCAATTGCCTGGCTCATTGGCTGCTCCTGTAAACGTGATAATCTAGGTAGGTGTTCGGTAATCCGTATTCGGTATTCCGTGGGGGCGTGACCCGCCCGCCCTGGCAGGCGAGACGCCTGCGCTCCTAGAGTTTTCATTCATGGTGATGGATGTGCCCACTCATGAACTCTCTTGTAAAATGATGATGAACCAACCGATTGACTCGGTAACTACGCCAAGATTATACAACACGCGGTTCGTTTTTGCGTAAGGACGGGCAGTATGGATACTGAACAAGAAGAATCAGCCATTGACGATGGCGAAACCCTGGCGACCGTCGCCGCAGGAGAAGAGGAGTTGGGTGCTGGCGCGCCGTTGGACGTCGAGGCGCCGTTGGACGAAGATATTGTGGTGGGCACGGCCGTATTCTCCCCCCTGGATACACCCTCATCAAACCCTGACGACGCGCCCATCCCCGTTAATAAATCTCGGCTAACCATTTTGCCCGCCGTTGAGGAAGCCTCTACTATGACCGAAGATGTAAGACCCCCTGTATCCTCTGCCACACCGGCTGCGCCTTCGGCCATTTCACAGCGGCGTGGTTGTGTGTTGTTGCTCCTGGGCGCGATTCTTGGCTCGCTGCTGGGCATGATGTTTAGCCTGGCGATTTTGCTGGGACTCAATGGAACACTCACCTTCAGCCAGACCGATGCCCAACTGCGCCGCGACATCACCGAGGCCAATATCCGGCAGGCCGGTTTGCAAGA
Organism: Candidatus Leptovillus gracilis; assembly: GCA_016716065.1. Taxonomy (NCBI): domain Bacteria; kingdom Bacillati; phylum Chloroflexota; class Ardenticatenia; order Promineifilales (SeqCode); family Promineifilaceae (SeqCode); genus Candidatus Leptovillus; species Candidatus Leptovillus gracilis. The sequence continues at coordinate 36,630 of JADJXA010000017.1, forward strand.
TGCCTTGTCTACGCGGGATGCCCAGGTGGAAGCGTTGGCGACCCGGCTAGAAGGTTTGGATGCCCAGCAGACCGACACGGCCGTTCAATTGACCGATGTGAGCGCGGAGATGGCTGCGGTAGAGGGACGGGTGACGGCCGTTTACGACGACATCACCAGCCTGGACAGCCGCCTGGACCTGACCGAATCGCAAATTGAAACGGCCGCTGCCGCCGCCGAATCGTTCAACAGCTTCTTGGGTGGCTTGCGCGAACTGCTGCTGGAGACGGACCCATCCGCTTCCACACTCACCGCAACGCCCACGCCCACTTCAGCGGCCGCAATCACACCGGCGACCAGAGAAGGGACGGGCACGGCCGTTGCCAGCCCATCAGCCACCAGCCAGCCCACCCGGACGCCCCAACCCAGCCGCACGCCGCTGCCCGCTTTAGCCACCAACACCCCGGCGCCGCAGCCATAACGTTTGTATCACAAGGGAATTGATTATGATGGACGAAGAACCAGGTATTACCGAGGCACAACCCGGCGTTGGTCGCCGGTTGGGGCGCAGCCTCTATCGCATTTTGCGCGCTTTTATCATTTCTTTGCTGCTTATCGCCCTGCTGGCCGGCGTGGCCTGGGGTGGTTTGTGGCTCTATCAGACGATTAGCGGCGAAATTGACCGTTCGGCCGCCAGCGTCGCCACCCGTTTCTCGGCTCAGGAATCGCGTATTGACATTTTGCGCCGCGAGGTAGATACCCTACTCAGCGCCAACCCCGGACAAGAACAGGACATTAGCGATTTGCAGCGCCAATCCACGCAGTTGAACGGCCGTCTGGATGCCCTGGCCCGCAGCATAGACCAACAATCGCAGCTGCTGACGACCCTGGAGGCTTCATTGGCGGTCACGCTGGCGAACGACGCTGCGGCCGTCGAAAATATCACCGGTCTGAACGAGGCGCTGACCATTTTGCAGACGGACTTCAACACCAGCACCGGCCAGATAGATGCCCTGGGCGGCGAGATAGATGGGCTGGCCGGCGCAGTGAACCGGCTGCAAACAGACCTGGGCGTGGTGGAAGAAACGGCCGCTGCCGCCGCCGAATTGTCAGATTTATCTAACACGGCCGTCAGCGAAATGGCGCAATCACTCGTCTTGTTCCGCGCCTGGGAACTGGTGGCTCGCGCCCGGCTGCGCCTGCTGGAGACCAACTTTGGTCTGGCGGCCAACGACGTGGACAATGCGCTGGAAACAGTGACGGCCGTCATTACCCTGCTGCCTGAAGATTCGGCCGACCGCGCCCCGTTGGAAGTGGTGCAAACGCGCCTCTCGCTGGCCGCCGCCAATCTACCCGCCAACCCGAATCAGGCGGCCGCCGATCTGGAAAGCGCCTGGGACGAACTGGACCAAATCCTGACGACCCGTCTGCTGCCTCTGCCCGCCGCAGAATCGGCCGCGGCGACAGAAAGCGAAACGGCCGTCACCAATCCCTGATGCGTCAACCACTGTAGCCTGGCGCATCAACTGCGCACATCTTTTATTATCGTCTGCCACACGGCTGTTTGCCCGGCCGCATCCGCAAACGAGAAATAGATGGTCTCCACGACCGGTTTTACTTCATCCCCCACCCAGGCGGAGACGAAGGTGACGGCCAGGCTGTCTAACGGCCGTACACCAAAGATCAACCACCCCTTCTGAACCTGCTGCAAGGTACGCGCATCAAAAAACTGATAAAGGTACTTCTGTCGCCGATGTTCCACCATTACAATATGTTGGCCCAGCGGCGCCTGCCAATACTCGGCCGGCCGCAGCAGCACCGCCTGGCTCAATTCGGTGACATGGTACACACCTGTGGCCTGCAGCGCCGCCCGTTGATAAGGCCGCAGGCTCGCGCTTGCATCCGGCACGAAACGGCCGTTTGTATCGGGTACAAATCGGCTGTAACCTGCCTTTTGCGCCCGCCAATAGCTAAACCGAACCCAGAGCAAAAAAACGGCCGTGCCCCCAATCCCCCACACCCCCCAGCGCAGCAGCAAAGAAACCAGCAGCAAAACCAGCGCCGCAAATTGAATCCAGCCGCGAACAGTCGCCGCCAAAAACGTCTTGTGGCTGGTCCAATGGGTGAAGGCATAGGCCAGCCCCAGGTAACGATAAAACAATTGACGGTCCCATGGCAGGTCGGTCATCGGCAAGTTACTCCGGGCGGCGCAGGCAGCCCACCAGGTGAAGCTGCCGGTCGGCCGCCAGCCGTTCCTCCAGGCGTACCATCAACCGAAAGAAGGATTGGTTAAAGGCCAGATAGGTGGGGTCGGGGATGGCGTGCAGGGCGCTGAGTTCCAGACCATGTGCCGCTGCCAACTGGCGCAGCGCGACCGGTGAGTTTGCCCGGTAAAAGGTGGGAAAGGCGTCGGCTGCGGCACGGCCGTACACCCGCGCCACCAACGTCCTCTGCAAACGGGCAAATCGGCCCAATGTCCGGTTCAACCCCGAAAGCGGATGCCGCCTGTTGGGCGTGATAAATACAAAGACCCCGCCCGGCCGCAGCACCCGCGCCAATTGGGCAAAGGTGAGCGACGGCCGTTCCAAATGTTCCAACAGCCAACTGGCAAAGGCCACGTCCACGCAGCCAGCCGCCAGCGGCAGCGCATCGCTGGTGGCGGCCACGCGGGGCAGCGACAGCCGGTGTTCGCGCAGCGACTGCCAATCCGGGTCCACGCCCACCACCAGGCGCAGCGGATGATTAAGCTGCTCCACCAACCCGCCCCGGCCACAGCCCAGGTCCAACACGCGGGCAGACGGCCGTAAGCTGTCCCGCACCAACGCCGCATACACTTCAGTCGCCGGCTGCCAGTCGGGGTTCCGCGACCGGTATTGTTCGCGCAGCCTGTTTTGTTGTTCTAACGACAGCACGCTGATCTGATCCTTTTATGTCTGTAAGCTACAAAGAATCGCCGACATTCTTTATAATCTGGCGATGGGTTTCATTATCGGTGGGCGCGGCGAAAAATGCAAAGCCGGGTGGACGGGTCGCCGATTCATGCGGCGGCCAACAAACGCGAATTTTTGTGGGAGCAAACCGGGTATGGCTAAAAACGATATGGGGATAGTTGTGGTGGTGGCCTTATTTCTGGCCGCCTTATTGTCGGGCTGTGGTCCGGTGGAAACGGCCGACCAGCAGTTGCAAGCGCTAATCGCCGCCCAAGATATCCGCCCCTTTGAGCCTGGCCCGCCGGCCGATCCGGCTCTGGTTGCCCTGGGGCAGGCGCTTTTTTTTGACAAGGAACTCAGCGGCAACCGGGACATCTCTTGCGCCACCTGTCATCACCCCACGTTGGGCACGACAGACAACCTGCCACTTTCGATGGGCACAGGTGGGCAGGGGCTGGGGGTGGAGCGACAATTTGGCGACGGCCGTATCCTCATCGCCCGCAACGCCCCAGACGTGTACAACCGGGGCAGCGCCGCCTGGCAAACCATGTTTTGGGACGGCCGGGCCGCCGCCAGTGCGCGTGGTTACTTTGTCAGCCCGGCCGGCAGCCAACTGCCACCCGGCCTGGACAACATATTGGCCGTGCAAGCCATGTTCCCCGTCACTTCCGTGGACGAAATGCGCGGCTTGCCCGGCGACCTGGACGTGTTTGGGCAGCCCAACGAGCTGGCGCTCATTCCTGAGGACGATTGGACAACTTTGTGGGAGAGCTTGATGGCGCGCCTGTTGGCTTTGCCCGGTTACGTCGCCTTGTTCCAGGCTGCTTATCCCGCCGTACCCCCGGCGGACCTGACTTTTGTCCATGCCGCCAATGCCCTGGCCGCCTTCGAGTCTGACGCCTTCAACCAATGCCAAAGTCCCTGGTATCACTATTTACAGGGGGATACGGCGGCGCTGTCGGAAACGGCCAAACGGGGTGCAGTCTTGTTTTTTGGCGCGGCGGGCTGCGGCCAATGCCACAGCGGTTCATTATTAACCGATCAGGCGTATCACAACCTGGCCGCGCCGCAGTTGGGGCCGGGCAAAGGGGTGGAAGCGCCGCTGGATTACGGCCGTTTCCGGGAAACCGCCCGACCAGAAGACAAATTCGCCTTCCGCACCCCCTCCTTGCTCAACGTCGCCGCCACCGGACCCTGGCTGCATAATGGCGCATACGCCACGTTAGAAGCCGTTATTGCCCACCATCAGGACCCGGCGGCCGCCCTGTCTGCCTATGATGCGGCCGCCCATCTGCCCGCCTACTTGCAAGACAGCGTGCAGCAAGACCCGGCCTTGCACCAGGAGATGTTGGCCTCGTTGGCCCCGCAGTTGGCGGCGGCGCGCCGCCTGGGGCCGGGTGAAATTGAAGCGTTGTTGGCTTTTTTGCAGGCACTCACAGATACGGCCGTTTTCGATCTGGCGGGTGTTCAGCCAACGGCCGTTCCCAGCGGCCTGCCCGTACAAGACTAAAGAGCTGGCTGAACGGATACTAAACGCAACTGCGGCGGATTTTCGCCGGTAAATCAGTAAAAATCCGCCACAATCCGTGCGAATTCGCATCCCATTTGTTCTCCGACAGGCTCCCAGATGATTCCTAAACCTGGCGCAGAATGCCTCCTGTCCTATGGCGGGAATGGATGGGAGTCGAACCCACCGCCGCTTGCTCGGCGCAACCGGCCACCAATTTTGAAGACTGGGGCGCCCACCGGGACACAACCACTCCCGCAAATAGTTTACCCTCACCGGCAAAAACACGCACGAGGACTTGACAGCCACCGCGCCTTTGGATAGAATCAGGTTCGCTTTACAGCAAATGTTAAAAGTTCAATACGTGCCGGGATAGCTCAGTTGGTAGAGCACTGCACTGAAAATGCAGGTGTCCCCAGTTCGAGTCTGGGTCCTGGCATCTGCTCTAAAACTCAGGTGCAATGCGGGCATAGTTCAGTGGTAGAACGTCTCCTTGCCAAGGAGAAGGTCACGAGTTCGAATCTCGTTGCCCGCTCAAAATTCGGCAGGCGTAAGCCTGCCGAATCTGTTTCTGGCGACGTGGCCAAGTGGTAAGGCAGAGGTCTGCAAAACCTTCATCACCGGTTCGAATCCGGTCGTCGCCTTTATAAAAGCCTTAGCCCTTGTGCGCGCACAAGGGCTTTTTTGCAGTTCATTTTGTCAGTCAACGTGTCAGAGCTGCGCGCATTTTCCATTGATTGGTGGCACGACGTTTTTGCGCCGCGCCGCCTGGTGTTTGATTAATTCCCACAGGAGCGTGTTATCATGCAGTTACCCTCTTTACCTGACAGTATTGACGAGATCGATCCTTTGGATTGGCAAACCTTTGCCCCTCATTACGCGGCTCTGGAAACGGCCGTTATCCTCCCCGCCGACCGTCAGGCGTGGTTGGACCATTGGTCTCGCCTGGCCCGCGTCTTAACCGAAGTGATGACCGATGTCCATATCCAAAAATCCCTGGACACGACCGACGCCGGCAAAGAGCAGGCTTTTCTGGATTTTGTGGAGAAGATTTACCCCCAGGCCATGGTGGCCGAGCAGACGATCAAAACGCGCTTGTTGGCGCTGGATATGTCCGACCGGGATGATCTGGTGTTGATGCTGCGCCATATGCGCAACGAAGCAGATTTGTACCGGGTTGAGAATGTGCCGCTGCAAACGGAATTGGCGAAGTTGGACAACACCTATGACAAGATCACCGGCAGCTTAAAGGCGGATTGGGAAGGTGAAGAACACAACCTGTCGCAGTTGGGGCAATATCTCACCGACAAAGACCGGGGGGTGCGCCAACGCGCCTGGCAGATGACGATGGACTTGTGGCTGAGCCAGCGGGAGGCGTTGAACCAGCTTTACGCCGACATGCTGGCTTTGCGGCAGCAGGTGGCGGGCAATGCTGATTTGCCGGATTTTCGGGCGTATGTGTTTCGGCAGTACGGCCGTTTCGATTACACCCCCGACGATTGTATGACTTTCCACCAGGCGATAGAAACGGCCGTTGTGCCGGCCGCCAGCCGCATCTATGAGAAAAAACGCCGCCGGCTGGGTCTGGTCCAACTGCGCCCCTGGGACATCGCGGTAGACACCAGTGAACATCCCCCCCTGAAGCCGTATCAGGGGCAAGACGCCCTGATACATGGTTCGCTGAATATCTTGAACCATGTGGACCCCGCTTTAGGGCGGCACTTTGCCACCATGGCGGAAGAGAATTTGCTGGATTTGCAGACGCGGTCGGGCAAAGCATTGGGTGGGTATTGCGCTGCGCTGCCGCTGCGGCGACGGCCGTTCATCTTCATGAATGGCGTTGGTATTCACGACGATGTACAAACTCTGCTCCACGAAGCCGGACACGCCTTCCATGTGTTTGAAACGGCCGTGCTGCCCCTGATCTGGCAAACCGATCCGCCAATGGAATTTTGCGAAGTCGCCTCCATGTCCATGGAACTGCTGGCCGCCCCGTACCTCACCAACGAATTTGGTGGTTTCTACACCCCGGCCGAAGCGGCCAGAGCGCGTATTGAACATCTGGAAGGCATTATCACCTTCTTGCCCTATATGGCTGTCGTAGACGCTTTTCAGCACTGGGTGTATACCCACCCCGCAGAAGCCAGCAGCGCCGCCAACTGCGACGCCGCCTGGGACAGCCTGTGGACTCGTTTCATGCCCGGCGTGGATTGGACCGACTACGAAGCTGCTCGTGTAACCGGTTGGCATCGTAAACCCCACATTTTTGGCTCGCCATTTTATTACGTAGAATATGGCATGGCCCAGGTTGGCGCGCTGCAAGTCTGGCGCAATGCCCTCCAAGACCAGGCGCAGGCTGTGGCGGCCTATCGTCGAGCATTGGCTCTGGGCAATACTAAAACCTTACCGGAGCTTTTCACCGCTGCCGGCGCCGAATTTCGCTTCGATACCGCCATGTTGACAGACTTGGTGACGCTCATTGAAAGCACGGTGGAAGATCTAGAAACCATTCTTGAGACAGATCACACTGAACACTGAAAACTGAATACCGAGCACTGAACACTAAACATAGTCGCCAACACTCATAACCCAGCAGGCGTAAGAAAACCGCAGTTTTCCTACGCCTGCTTCTTTTTTATTCGACGTATTTCACAGCCAGGGTGGTTGGCGCAAGCATAGAGAATGGGATAATATGTTTTGGAGCCTAAGGAGTATGAATCCATGACGCCCAGCACCGCAATGCGTGAATATCTGGCTGAAATTTATCGTTTGCAAGAAGATTCACCCACAGTTAGCACCACCCATCTGGCCGACCGGTTAGGCGTCTCTGCCCCGGCCGTGCCGCGGATGTTGAAACGGCTGAAAAGCGCCGGTTACGTCAAACACGTGCCCTACCAGGGCGTTGAATTAACTGATCGTGGTCGCCAGGCGGCCCTGGAAGAAATTCGGCGGCATCGCATTTTAGAAGTCTTTTTGGTGCAGGTGATGGGGTTTGCCTGGCACGAGGTTCACGAATACGCCGATGAGCTGAGCAAAGGGCTGAACGAAGCCCTGACCCAGCGTATGGCTGAAATGACCCAATTCCCCCAACGCTGTCCTCACGGCGAACCCATTCCCGATGAGCATGGCAGTTTGCCGTCTGTTAATGATGTGTGCATCATCAATCTGGCGGTGGGCCACACGGGGCAGTTAAGCCGGGTCCGTACCCATGAACCAGAAAGACTGCAATATTTCGCTTCGCTGAACCTGGTTCCAGGCGTAGAGGTGGAAATTATTGGGCGCGCACCGTTTAACGGCCCGATGCGTTTGCGCGTTGGCCGTGAGGACGTGGTATTGGGACTGGAATTGACAAAATCGTTGTGGGTAACTTAAGAACATCTACCCAAGGGGGATTCTGTATCTGGCAAAGTGGCATCGAACGAGGTGATTAACCCTTTGTGTTTAGGGGAACAGCCGACGGGTCTTTATTTCGGCCACGGCGTCTTTGCCATAACGGTATAACATCGCCGGGCGGCCTTCCCCTTCTTTTTTCTTGCGACCGGTCTCTTCCAATATGCTGGCCGACAATATCTTGCGGCGGAAGTTGCGCTTATCTAACTGCTCCCCCAGAATAATTTCGTAAGCGTGTTGCAGTTCAGACAGGGTGAATACGTCCGGGAGGAGTTGAAAGCCAACGGCCGTATATTCCAATTTGTAGCGCAACCGCTGCAAGGCATAAGCCACAATCTCTTCGTGGTCAAAGGCCAGCCCAGGCAAGTCGAAAACTGAAAACCAGGCCGTTTCGGCGGCGTCATCACCTGGGCGATGGCGAATGGCATCTTGGGGGACCAGCGCAAAGTAAGCCACCGTAATCACGCGGGTACGTGGATCGCGGTTGGGTTCACCAAAGGTATATAACTGCTCGCTGTACACCTCGGTGACGCCGGTTTCTTCAGCCAATTCACGCCGGGCGGCATCTTCCAGCGATTCATCCATGTGTACGAAACCGCCGGGGATGGCCCAAACCCCGGCAAACGGGGGATATTTACGCCTGACCAATAACACTTGCAGATCATTGTCTGCCAACGAGAAAATAACGACATCTACGGTGACAGACGGCCGTTCATACTGTGCGGGGTCGTAGTTTTCTACCGTTTCAACAATCAACGTCTTCTCCACAAAAATCTGTTTGTCTATTGCGCTTATAAAGAAAAGCCCCAGCTTTACTGGGGGCTTATCATATCATGTTTCTAAAAAAGCAAGAGATTAGGGGGACTCTGGCTGGTCTAACCTCGGAAACTCCCGGTCGCGCATGGACGGCTCGATATCATATTCGCTTCTTTCCGGTATGCGCAAGGCGCCCTGTTCCACCAACTGCGGCAGGGAAACCGTGACTGTGGAGAACGTTGTTTCATCGCCGGGAGAGCGCAAGACAAGAGAGATGGCGATGCCTCTTTCCAGCGACCACTTAAGCGCCAACGCATCTTGCGCCGGCATAATCAGAATGACAACATCCGGCGTCGCGTCAAGACGATCCGGTAACGGGGTTGGTGTGGGCACAGGTATATCACTGCTGGCCGCTGCCAATTCGGCTGCTGCTGCTGCTGCCGCCGCTTCTCGCGCCAGATCACGCGGATCGCGCCAGGTTCCAACCCACAACACAGTCGCCTGCTGAATGGTTAGCTGCGTGGCGCGCCGTTGAACCTGGGTGCTTTTAGAACCTTCTTGCGAACTGATTGGGCCGCTTACTTCGCCAACCATCTCAAGTTGATCAATTAATTCCAGGCGACCTTCTAAAGCTTCTGGGAACAGGAATGAACGTCCTTCAGCTAACCCCAAGTCATCTACCCGCTGAGTAACGTTGGGCAGCTTGGTGTTGTATTCCGGGTCCAGAGTCACAATGGGCAAAGACATGAGTACGTCAACGATGTCTCCGGGGCGCATGGCGTAAGCCGCGCCGGTGTACCGGTTAATGGGGAAGGCAACAGCGACTTTGCCCTGGTCCACATAAAGGGCCAGATCAGAACCAAAAGCTGCCAGATCAGTGGTACTCAGGGCCAGCATAGGGGCAAGGATGGCCTCTCCCTCGGCAATTTCTGTCTTAACAATACGCCCGATAAGTTCTTCCGGGTCAGTGAACACATAGCCGCCCTGCAAGGCGATGTTGGAGTCTGGCCTCGTTTCAAAACTGAGCAGTTCTGGGCGAATGACTGTACCAATGGGCAGATTTCTGGTGGTGACAACAACGTTTATGTACCGGGTGGCAGGTGTGGCTGTGGGTGGCGGTAAGCCAGGTTCGCCGGTGGAAGCATCATCACCTGATTGGTCACCAATTGGCGCAGTGACGCCATCCGTTATGCTGCTGTCTGCGTTGCCACCGAAGAAGCGAACGTATGCCAATACACCAGCAACAGCGATAAGCGCAATCACTATAAACAGGAGAAGGAATGTTCTTAGACGCATGGTATCTATCCTATGAAACCCTGTCTACTGGCCGCCTTCTTGTGCAGGGGGCGGAGTCGGCTCTTCGACGACCGGAGTGGGTGTGACTTCAATGAATTCGGCTGAAAATTCAAAGTTGGGTGGAATAGTGATATTGAAGCGTTCTCTGATGTAGTTGAAGTCCACGTTTTCAATGGTATAAAGTTGAGCGTCGTTGATGCCGCGCAAAGCAAAGGTGACGTTGGCGTTGGATTCGATGGCGTATTTCAGGAGTAATTGTTGCTGTGGCAGCAAGGCCAAGAGCAGGGTATCTGGTGGACTAGGGGTAGCGGTGGGAATTTCGCCAACGGCCGGCGTGGGCGTTTCTTGGCCTTCGGCCACCGGTTCGGGTGTGGGTGTGGCGGCCGATACCGGTAGTTCTGGCTGCCAGGTACCTACTTGAATGACTTTGGCGTTTTGCAGGATCATGGAAACCAGAATGGGACGGCGGTTTGTTTCGGAGGGGGCGATGTGGGTGACTTCACCGGTTGGCAGGTCTTCGAAACGGCCGTATGGATCAATCGCCACCAATATCGGGTTGCCCTCTTCGTCCCGCAAATAGAAGGTGATGCTGTTTTCCAGCAAAGTCTGAAACTGGGGATCGATCTCCTGCAAAACAAACGAGATCAAAATATCCACATAGTCACCTTCGCTCGCCCCGTAGGCTACGCTGGCCAGACGGTCCATGGGAACAGCCTGCGCCACAAAGCCGAATGGGATGAGAGAAGATGGCCCATAAGACTCAGTCGCTACCAGCCGAATGTCCTGAACCAGAGCATCTTTGGTCAGGGTTTGCCCCTGATAGATGTCCGAACGGGCATACAGACCAATGGCTTCGCTGATGTCGGTGATGACATTGGGACCAACCTCGTCGGGAAAACGAAGATCGGTTGTCAGCTCATCGGCCGTCATTTGCCAGCCACGAGGCACAGTTTGCAACGACACAACCACCTCGACCAGGTCCGTTGGCGCCACTTCGACGGAGACAGCGGGGTCTAATTCAGACACGCCCGGTTCGCCGGACTCGGCGTCGACAGGGGGTAATTCCCCATCGCCGTTTACTTCACCGACTGGCGCTGGCGTTGCTGTTGGCGTGCCCTGTTGTTGCAAGAACATAAAGGCGACAAGGGCAAACAGAAGAATGCCTATAACCAAAATAATGATAGCTATCGTACGACGGCCCATCGTTTTATCCCTTTACGTGATATCGTGACTAGGCTGTGTGTTGGCGCGGTGCGAGTTAATGGCTGCGTCCCACAGGCGAGGGCATATAAGCGAACTACTTGGGGTTTAAACAAAATATTGTCTATTGCTAACAATATGTAAACCTCCCGATCTCGCATATGGTAACATATGTAAAGTTGAATGGCAAATAACTAGTACTCCCGTCCTGGGTAGTATGGCTGATTGGGACATTGAGGGACAAAAAGAGCAGGATTATGTATTGGTCACCATTGAGGGCACGGAATTGCACGGAGAAGTCACAAAGGTTTGTTATAACTCTCGCTGTCGTGTTTTATGGATCAAGGACGTGATGGCTGTGGGGCGTCGGATAATAGCTGCCACCATGCTTGCCAGGGACGGGCGCTCAGCGCCGGGTCTGGAGTGGGAGCAGCCTGCGGCGGTGGGCCAGGTGTGGCTTCAACGACCATCGGGACGATCCGTTTTTCGCCGGGTTGGATGTAGCCGCCTTCGTCGCGCGCATAAGCCGAGACGTATTCGTCGCTTTGCACGTAAGACAGGGTGGCTTGCAGTTCTATCTGGCGCGTAGCTTCCAGGCTAATTTCGTGAGTGAGGGATTCTTCGCCGGCGCCGACCAATCGGCCAGCCTGCGCCCGACGGGTCAGGTCCAGGCCCACAAACAGGGCGACAATCACCATTAGCAAGATGAGGATTTGGGGGAGCGTGAGTAACGGCCGTTGGCGAAACAAATTTTTACGCATCGTTCTGAAATGTTAACTGGTAACGGCCGTTGATGCAATAAAAGAATGCCTTTGCCCGTTTGTAGGCTGAATTTGAATAACCAGGCCAAATCAGGGACAATACCCGGTGATTGATAACGGAGTTGGTCGTGGGTAATGGGTGAAGAGGAAACGAACCCTTCTGCGAACCACTGCCAACCTAATTTGAGGCGACTTCATGGCTAAAGTACGAAAAATCCTCTATCTGAGCGCGGAAGTAGCCCCTTCGCCAAAACGGGCGGACTGGGCGACGTGGGCGGCTCTTTGCCCAAGGCGCTGCAAGCTCTGGGTCACGATGTGCGGGTGGTAATGCCGGCGTATAAGAGCATTGAAGACGGCCGTTTCCCAGACATCACCCCCCTGCCCATACGCCTTAACGTGCCCACCGGGTCTGGTATCATCCCTTGCGGCGTCTTCAAAGGGACGCTGCCCGGCAGCGATGTGCCCATCTATTTCATCGCCGAATGGCAGCTTTTTAAGCGTGACAACATTTACGGCTACTGGGACGACCCATACCGCTTTGCCTTCTTCAGCCGCGCCGCCCTGGAACTGGTGCGGGCGCTGAAATGGCAGCCAGACGTTGTTCACGCCCATGACTGGCATACCGCCCCAGCCATCACCTGGCTGGCGACGGCCGGCGCCGGCGATCCCTTCTTCGCCAACACCCCTACCGTGTTCACCATCCACAACCTGGCAATTCAGGGCAACACCAACTGGCACATCTTCGATTACCTGGGCATTCTCACCCATGCCCTGACCGAAGAGGCCTACGGCGAAGTGAACCTGATCGCCCGCGGCATTTACCACGCCACGATGGTCAACACCGTCAGCCCTACCTATGCCCTGGAAATTCGCACCAAAGAGGGTGGGGCCGGGTTGGATGGCCTGCTGCGTCATCGCGCCTACGACGTGCATGGCATTCTGAATGGCATTGATTACGACGAGTGGAACCCAGCAGCGGATCTCCGACTGCCCGCCCAGTACAGCGCGGTGGATTTAGACGGCCGTCTGCAAAACCGCCGCGCCCTCCAGACCCGCCTGGGCCTGCCTCAGGTAGACAACGTACCCATCCTGGCGATGGTCTCCCGACTCACCAGCCAAAAAGGGCTGGATGTGATGGGCCACGTCTTGCACCTATTGCTGAATGGCTTTTCCGGCGAAGCGCAGTTTGTGGTATTGGGCACGGGCGACAGCCATTACGAGAACATGTTTGCCCAGTTGGCCGCCTATCACCGGCAGAAGATGACGGCCGTTCTCGCCTACGAAGCCGACCTGGCCCCGCTCATTTACGCCGGCAGCGACATGTTCCTGATGCCGTCGTTGTTCGAGCCGTGCGGGTTGGGCCAGCTCATCGCCATGCGTTATGGCAGCGTGCCCATCGTGCGCGCCACCGGCGGCCTGGCCGATACTGTGCAAGAACCCATCACCGGTTTTGTCTTTCACGATTACAACGAAGAAGCGTTTTGGCACGCGATTCAGCGCGCCATTTATGTCTACAATGTAGATAAACCCCGCTGGCAAGCTGTTCAACAAAACGGCATGACGACCGACTTCTCCTGGCAGCGTTCGGCCGTTGGCTATGAAAAATTGTATGAATGGGCCATTGCCCGCGTGGGTAATGAGTAAGAGGTGACTTCACATGCGTTTTCCCCGTGCAGCGGGTGTCCTGGTACACCCCACATCTTTCCCCGGTCGTTTTGGCGTGGGCGATTTTGGCGGCCCCGCCTATGAATTTGTTGATTTTCTGGTAGCCAGCAAACAATCGTTGTGGCAGGTGCTCCCGCTGGGGCCAACCGGTTACGCCGATTCTCCTTACCAATGTTTTTCTGCCTTCGCCGGGAATCCCCTGCTTATCAGTCCAGACAAATTGGTGGTGGATGGTTATTTGCCGGCAACGGCCGTGCACACCGTCCCACCCTTCCCCAGCCACACCGTTGAATATGGCGCGGTAATCGAGTACAAAAATGGGCTGTTTCGGCAGGTGTTTGCCCATTTCCAACAGCAGGGCACGCCCGAACAAGTGGCCGCGTTTGATCAGTTCTGCGCCGACAATGGCTTCTGGCTGAACGATTTTGCCTTGTTCATGGCCGTCAAACAGTACCACAAAGATCAAGATGGCGGCGTGTGGAACACCTGGCCGACCGACATTGCCCACCGCGAACCGCAAGCGATGGCCGCCTGGTCACACCAACTGGCCGACGAAATCGCCTTACACAAATTTTTGCAGTTCCTTTTCTTTGCGCAATGGCTGGCGCTGAAGCAGTACGCCAATGAACGCGGCGTCAAAATTGTCGGCGATATCCCCATTTTTGTGGCCTTCGACAGCGCCGATGTGTGGGGCAATCCTGACCTGTTTTATCTAAAGGAAGATGGCTCGCCGGCGTTTATTGCCGGTGTGCCGCCGGATTATTTTAGCGCTACCGGACAGCGTTGGGGCAACCCGCTCTATCGCTGGGAGCAGATGAAGGCCACCGATTATGCCTGGTGGGTGAAGCGGCTGCAAATGACTTTCCTCCAGGCCGACATTGTGCGCATTGATCATTTTCGTGGTTTTGAAGCATATTGGGAGATTCCGGCGGAGGAGCCAACGGCCGTTGTTGGGCAATGGGCGAAGGGGCCGGCGGCCGATTTCTTCGAGAGCATGGAGCGGCAGTTGGGCGTGCTGCCAATCATTGCCGAAGATTTGGGTCTGATTACGCCGGAAGTGGTGGCCCTGCGCGACCGGTTTGATTTTCCCGGCATGAAAATTTTGCAGTTTGCCTTTGGCGGCGAACGCAACAGCGGCTTTTTGCCCCACACCTTTGCGGCTAACTGTGTTGTCTATACCGGTACGCACGACAACGACACAGTGCTGGGCTGGTATGCCAGTTCCAGCGAGGCTGAACGGGACCATTTCCGGCGCTATATGGCCGTAGACGGCCGTAACGTGGCCTGGGACATGATGCGCATGGCCCATATGTCGGTGGGGGATACGGCCGTGGTGATGATGCAAGACCTGATGCGCCTGGGCACTGAAGCGCGGATGAATTTCCCCGGTAAGGTCGGCGGCTATTGGCGTTGGCGCTACACGGCCGATATGCTGACGCCGCACATCACCCATGCTTTGCGGGAGCTAACGGTGTTATATGGGCGGGAGCCATTGGTGATTGACGATTGACGATTGGTCCTGAGCTTGCCGAAGGATTGACGATTGAACGGCCGTTTGCCTATGGCTAAACGGCCGTTTTTATTTTTGCTTACAGCAGGGCGACAGCTAAAATCACCAGGACAAAAACCAGCAGCCCCACGCCAACGGCCGTCAGGATTTGTTGGTCGCGGCGGCGGCTGACGGCCGTTTGGCGGGCCAATTCCGCCTGGCGTTCCTCTTCGACAGCCACTAATTCAGCCATGCGCCGCTGCGAGGCTTTCTCTTCTTCTTCTTTCAACTGGCGGATCTGCGTCTGGCGTTCATTCAGGCGGGCGGTGCGTGATTGGGCGTCCACCTTTTGCAGCATCGCAAAAATGTCCAGCGCTGCGCCGCAGGTGTGGCAATATTCGTCGCCGGCCCAATTGACAGCCTGACACTTCTGGCAGACCCGGGTGAGGGCTGCGCCGCATTGGCGGCAAATGGCCCGCGCTTCGCGGTGGTAGGTGTAACAGGCAGGGCAAATGTGCCCTTCCAACAAAAAATGGCTGCCGCAAGCGTCGCAGGTGATGTGTTGGTGACGGCCGTGCAGTTCCATAGGCGCCAGGCAGTTGGGGCAGGCTATCTCGGTTAGAGGGTCGTTGTTCATCGTTTCTTCTTTCCCAGTCGCGTCTGGTAAAAAATGTCGTCGGGGTTCATGCCTTGCTCCAGAAGCGCCTGACGTTTGGGCTTCAGCGCCCCGGTTGGGCACACGCCCACACACTGCCCACAAAAAACACAAGTCGTATCTGTCATGCCATCGCCCATGAATGTGCCGATGGTGGTGTGGTAGCCCCGGCTGTCAAAGCTCAAGGCAAAAGCGTATTGGGCATCCTCGGCGCACACCTGCACGCAGCGCCAGCAGTTGATGCACTGGTTATAGTCGCGCCGATAGAACGGATTGTCGTCGTGGATGGGCGATTCGCGGCGGGTGGCGTCTGGGAAGCGGGCGGCGTCCGCGCCGTATTCGGCCAGCAGGGCCAGAATGTGTGGCGCCTCGGCCAGGTTCACCGTGGCGGCCAGCATCTCCAGGATGGTGCGCCGGGTGCGGTGGACCGCATATGAATCTGTTTGCACCGTCATGCCCTCGCTGCAGGCGGTGACACAGGCGGCCGCTTGCACACGCCCGCCCGCTTCCACCGAACAGACGCGGCACAACCCGTTGGCTGTCAGGTGTGGATGGTAGCAGATGACCGGTATCTCGATGCCCAACTGTCGGGCGGCGTCGAGAATGGTGGTCTGAGCGGCGACGGTGAGGGAACGGCCGTTCATTGTCAATGTTACAGTTTCGCTCATCGTGAATCCTTATGGTTGCGGCGAAGGTGTTTTCTGTTGGGCAATTGAGTGCCTTGCGCGCCAACTGCTTGGACAGCGACCAGTTCCGGCCACAATTTGATGGCGCTAGTGATGGCTGAAGCGGCCGTTTGCCCCAAACCACACAACGACGTTTGGGTCATGGTGAAGCCCACATCCAACAAGGTTGCCCGGTCGCCGGGCTGGGCCGTGTGGGAGTGGGCGACGCGGCGCAAGATTTCCATCTGGCGCTGCGTGCCGATCTGGCAGGGGAAGCATTTACCGCAGCTTTCATGGGCGAAGAAGTGGCTCAGTTGGTAGAGAACATGGCGCATATCGGCCGTTTCGTCGAACACCATGACCACCCCGGAGCCAATGGGGAAGGCTTGCAGCCGCGCGTCTTCATAGGTCAACGCTGCATCCAACTTATCTGGTCCCACAAACACGCCGGCTGCCCCGCCAATCAACACCGCCTGAATCTCGTGCCCGGCGCGTATGCCGCCGCCCATGGCAATCAGCTCGCGGATGGAGACGCCAAAAGGTAGTTCGTACAAGCCCGGCCTTTCTACATGCCCGCTCAGGCAAAACCACTTTGTACCGGCCGACTCGTTGGTTCCAAAACGGAGCCATTCCTCCACCCCTACGCGGGCGACGGTGAGCGCGGCGATAAGCGTTTCGACGTTGTTGATGACGGTGGGCTGCTGGAACAGACCGTGTGTCGTGGGGAAGGGTGGCTTGATGCGTGGGAAGCCCCGCTTGCCCTCGATGGCTTCAAACAGCGCTGTCTCTTCGCCGCAGATGTAGGCCCCGGCTCCCAGACGCACTTCAATGTCAAAATGAAATCCCTGACGGCCGAACAGGTTGCGCCCCAGGTAGCCCTCTTCTTGCGCCCGCTGCACGGCGTGGCCGAGGCGCTGGTAGGCGCGGGGGTATTCGCCGCGCACAAAAATCCAGCCGTTGGCCGCGCCAACGACGTAAGCGGCCAGGCTCATGGCCTCGATCAGGCTGTAGGGGTCGCCTTCTAAGACGGCGCGGTCTTTAAATGTGCCCGGCTCGCTTTCGTCGGCGTTGGCGATGACGTGCTTCTCGGCCGGGTGGCCGGGCGCGGCGCGGGTGAATTTCCATTTGAGACCCAGCGGGAACATGGCTCCACCGCGCCCCAAAATGCTGCTGGTTTCCATAATCTGGATGATTTGCTCTGGCGTGTAGCCCATCGCCCGGCGCAGGCCGACGTAGCCATCGTGGGCCAGGTAATCTTTGAGGCTGGTGGGGTCAATTTTGCCAATGCGGTGCAGTTTGAGCAGGGTTGTGCCGTAGAGTCTGGCTTCGGGTTCGGGGTGGGTTCCGGCCAGGAAGGCGTCTACGGCGGCAGGGGTGAGGTTGCCGGCTGGTCGGGTTCCGTTTAGGCCGTTGGGGGCGTGTTCGCACATGCCCAGGCAGGGCACGCGCTCGTAGGTGAACCGACCGTCTTCGCTCGTCGCGCCTGGTTTTAGGCCCAATTTGCTTTCGACGGCCGTCGCCACATCATCCGCCCCATTTAGCGTGCAGGCCACATCGCTGCATAGGCGCACCACCTGTCTGGCCGTTGGCTGGTTGTAGAACATGGTGTAAAACTCCACCACGCCATGCACATCGGCCAGGGGGACGCGCAGGGTACGGCTGATGGCCTGTTGTATGTCGCGGGGCAGCCAGCCATAGAGGGCCTGGGCCTCGTGCAAGAGGGGAAGAAGGGCGGAACGGGAACGGCCGTGATACCGCGCCAACACCGGTTCCAAAAGAGTCAAATCAACTGCGTCGGTCAGAGGGCCATTCACAACTCACCTCTCAGGAAAAGCAGGGATGCTTCCCATTGTAAGCCATAACCGACCAATATCAAGCGAAACGGCCGTTTATGACCTGGACAGCGGCATCCTGTCGGGCAGCCGAATGTCAAATATCGCCCCGCCTTCGGCCCGATTGCGTACATTTACTTCGCCGTGGTGAAGCCCCACAATATCTTGTACGACCGCTAACCCCAAACCCGTGCCCGGAATCGTAGATTGGCTGGCATGACGACCCCGGTAAAAGCGATCAAACAAATGTGGCAGGTCTTCCGGATCAATGCCCACCCCGGTATCTTCCACTTGCAAGTGGATGCTGCTGTTTTGCCGGAATGTTTTGATCTGGATCGAACCGGCTGGCGTATAGTTGATGGCGTTTGCCAGCAGGTTTGCCACCACCCGCGTTAGCTGCGACCGCTCGCCAAAAACAGAAGGCAGGTCTGGATCGAGGGCGCTGGTCAGCATCAGGTTTCGGGCTGTGATCTGGCTGTCGTAATCATTCAGCACATCTGCGACCACCTGATTCAGATCGACCAGGGTGTAGTCTGCCTGGTGTAAGTAACTGGTTTGCCGGGATTCGTCGAAGATGTTTTCAACGAGATGTGTCAGCCGCAGGGTTTCTTGCTTGAGGATCTGCCGGTAGCGTTCGTGTCTTTCCGGTTTACCTTTTTCCAGCAAATCAAGATAGACGTTCATGTTGGTGATGGGGGTGCGCAGTTCGTGGGAGATGTCCGAAATGAATTTAGATTTCAGACGGTCTAATTCGGTAAGGCGTTCATTCATTTCGGCCAGTTCGCGGGTGCGTTCCATGACGCGGTCTTCCAACTGGGTGGCATGGGTGCGGAGCTGCTCGTACAATTGGGCGTTGTCTAGAGCCAGGCTGGCCTGGGCGGCAAAGGCTTGCAGCATCTCCACATGGTTCTGGTGATAATAGTTGGGCTGGCTTTTGGAAAGGGCGAACACGGCCGTTGCCTCGCCATGCACAAAAATCGGCACACCCAACCACGACCGGGTATGTGAAGCCGCTTTTTCTTTGAGCCAACCGGGATAGGTCTGTACGTCATCAATAATCAATGGCTGCCGGGTTTGCAAGATGTGCGCCAGGTTTGGCGTGTTTTTGAGATCAAAAGTCAGGTTGGCTACTCGAATCGCCACGTCGTGCCCAAACAGTTCGTAACCGCGAGAATTGGTCACATGAGCATGATCGCCGCGTATCAGAATGATGTTGGCCGTGTCATACGGCACCACCCGCGCAATCTGGTCCACGATAAGCGTCAGCACCTGGTCGAAATCCAGCGTGGAGCTAAGCGCCGCCCCCGTTTCTTGCAGCGCTTCCGCTTTTTCGCGCTGCCGTCTTTCAGCGTCGTAGAGCCGGGTATGTTGGATGGCAATGGCTAACGAGTCGGCAATTTCACGGGCAATGGCAATGTGTTCATCACGAAAAGCCCCCGGTTCGTTTGCGCCTAGATTCAACAGGCCGATCAGTTCGCCGGTGTTCACCATCAGCGGGATGTTTACATAGGCTCTGGTTCCCGTTTCATACAGCCACTCAAACACATTAGAATCGGTCTTGTATTGGCTCAGATCGGGCACGTAATGCACTTCGTTGCGCCGAACACTTTGCAATGCCTCTTCATTGTCAAATTGGAACTGAATGCCAGAATCCTGGGTGAGGACAATCTGTCCGTTCACGGTTATCATGTTAGTCATGCCCGTATGTTCTTCTAGCAGCATCACACTGGCGCGTGACCAGGGCACAATCTGGTGCAGGCGCTGCAAGGCGACCTGGGCCATTTGTTCTGGCGCGCGGCGCGAGAGAATGGCCTGATCAATGGCGTGCATGGCTTCCAGGCGCTCGGCAAACTGCCGCAGTTCGGCTTCCGCTTCTTTGCGCCGGGTAATGTCCAGTTTGATGGCGACAAAGTGGCTGACCTGCCCAGCTTCATCCAGGACGGGGGTGATGGTTTGTTCTTCAGTGTAGAGACGGCCGTCTTTCCGCTTATTCACCACTTCCCCATGCCACGGCTGCCCACTCAGAATGGTCTGCCACATCGCGGTATAAAATTCACGGGGATGATGACCAGAGCGCAAAATTGCCGGATTTTTACCAAGCACCTCAGACGCTTCGTAGCCGGTTAAAGTGACAAACGCCGGATTTACCCAAATAATGGCGCCCATTTTATCCGTAATGGTGATGGCGTTGGCCGCCGCTTCCAAAGCTGAACTTCGCAGTCGCAGTTGGCTTTCCACCCTGGCCCGCTGCTCAATTTCCTCAATCAACCGGTCTTGCATCTGTCCATTGAAGCGAGACGCTATCTCGACCAGCGCAAAAATCATAAAAAGCCCAAAACCGGTGTCCAGCAATACGGACCCCAAAGGGTGTTTGAGCAGGAATAGTTTGCTCAGTTCCAATATCAACAGCAAGACAATGCCTGCAAAGATGACCAATCGTTTTATCTGGCGGATGTCACGCGATGCAAATGTATTTCCTTTCATACCCCTTTTACAGAAGCCCCTGAGCTGTTGTTATCTCAAGAATGGGCGTGCTAGCGTTCCCTAAGCCTGCTCACATGAATAGTTTAGAAGAAGAAAAATCAGTCACAAATAGAAAATTAGTACCAAAGTCATATGTTTTCCAGACAGACGCCTGTTTTTTGTCATCTATGGCTAACATTAGCAGAACTGACAAACCAGGCGCTTTTTTCTATAATAGCATAATAGTTTAACTGTTCAGCCCCTCTCAGACCTGATCGATCTTCTAAACCGCTCAGGTGTGAAATAATGGAGATGATCATGACTTTGCCCGGTTCCAATTTTCGCACGCATAACAAGCGTCTTTCTCGGTTGCGCCTATCGCTGTCTGCTCTGCTGCCTGCCTGTGCCCAAAGCAGAGCGGCCGTTTATGTTCCTCTGCCTGTGCCAGTTCGATTTCCTATTTCCTCACCTAGCCATACAGCCAAATCCACCATCAACTTGATAAACCAACCAGTCCAAAGCTGCATTTAGGCTTATTGTATGCTCGCTTTATTATCAGAAACATTACAGTATGCCCAAAGCCATGCGGCCGAATTAAGCAAAGCTCTCGGCGATCACTTGCTGTTGGTGTTTATTTCTCTGGGCATTAGCATTGGCGTCAGCGTGCCTCTGGGCGTCTGGACCTCTCGATCACGCACTGCTTCTATGACCATCATCGCCGTTTTTAATGCTTTGCGCGTGGTTCCCAGCATCGCCATCTTGTTTCTGGCGATTCCTATCTTTGGCCTATCGCTCACGTCGGCCATTATTGCCCTCACCATTCTGGCCTTCCCGCCCATCCTCATCAATACCGATGCCGCTTATCGCACCATCGAGCCAGCCATCCGTGAGTCGGCCGCCGGCATGGGCATGACCGGGCGGCAATCCATGTGGCGCGTGGAGACGCCGCTGGCTCTGCCGGTCATTGTGGCTGGCATTCGCACAGCGGCCGTGGAGGTCATTGCCAGCGCTACCCTGGCGGCCTTCATTGGCATTGGCGGCCTGGGGCTGTTTGTGGTGCGCGGTTTTGCTCTGTACGACATTCCCATCTTGTTGGTGGGGGCAATTCCGGTGGCCCTGTTGGCCCTGACGGCCGATTTGCTCCTGGGCGGTGTGCAGCAGCGTTTGCAGCCACCCGGCTGACGCAAAAACCCTTTATGTTCTCGGCGGGAAGGTCGCCGTGTTCCGTATTCCGTGACCAGTTTTTCGTATGGGCTGGCTCCCACTGAACACTGAACACTGGATACTGGATACTGCCACCGGCAACGGCCGTTCCCGCTTAACCTATTTTATTCACCAGGTATGGCCGGTTGATAACCAACCACCAGCCCCAACTCATTTGCCAGGAGGCAAACTGTGAAAAAAACACATTGGCTATTAATAATGATCAGCGTCATCCTGACCCTGGGCCTCATTGGTTGTGGCGGCGGCGGTGACAAAACGATCACCGTCGCTTCCAAAGATTTTACCGAGCAGTTTGTTCTGGGTGAAATGTACGCCCAACTGCTGGAAAACGCCGGATACACCGTCCAGCGTAAGCTCAACCTGGGCGGTACGCCCGTGGCTCATCAGTCGCTGCTAGACGGCCAGATAGACGTTTACCCGGAATATACCGGAACCGGCCTGCTGACTGTCCTAAAACTGGGCGTCATGAACGATCCGCAGGCGGTTTACGATACTGTCAAGCAGGCCTATGCTGACCAGTTCTCGCTGGCCTGGCTGGACCCCGCGCCTATGAACAACACCCAGGCGTTAGCCATGACCAGAGCACGCGCCGCCGAGTTGGGCATCACCACCTTCTCAGACATGGTTGCCAACGCCAGCCAACTGGTGTTGATTGGCCCGCCGGAATTTGCCGAGCGCGAGGATGGCGTGCCCGGTCTGAAGCGGGTGTATGGCGATTTTGACTTCAAGAATTTCCTGACAGTAGACCCGGGTCTGCGCTACCAGGCTTTGCTCAACGGCGAAGCGGATGTGGTGGTGGCCTTTGGCACCGATGGCGAACTGGCCGCCTATGACCTGCTTTCGCTGATTGACGACAAGCGGCTGTATCCGCCCTACCAGGTCGCCCCAGTGATTCGCCAGGCGGCTCTGGACGCCAACCCGGACGTGGCTGGGATATTAAACGCCCTGGCTCCCTTGCTGACCGACGCTACCATGCAGCGCTTAAACAACGAAGTCAGCGGCAACGGCCGTGAACCAGCCGATGTCGCCAAAGAATTCCTTACCGCCCAGGGCTTGCTCAAATAGAACACACAGAGCCGAAGGGTATTCCCAAGCCCTTCGGCTCTCCACCAGCCTATGAGTACCATCCGTTTCGAGAATGTCAGCAAACAGTTTGCCCATGCCCCCCGCCTGGCTGTGGATGCTGTAAGCTGTGTGGTGGACGAAGGCAGCTTTGTCGTGCTGCTGGGGCCATCTGGCTGCGGCAAAACGACGCTGCTGAAAATGATCAACCGCATCTATGAACCAACGGCCGGAACCATCTACCTGGGCGAAGTTGACATTCGTCAGATGGATGCCACCCAACTGCGCCGCCAAATTGGCTACGTCATCCAGCAGATTGGCCTTTTCCCGCACATGACGGTAGCCAAAAATGTGGCCGTCGTGCCCGAACTGCTGCGGTGGGAGGCCGACCGGGTAGCCGCGCGGGTAGATGACCTGCTAACCCTGGTGGATTTGCCTCCCGACGAATACCGCGGCCGTTACCCTTCGCAGTTGTCTGGCGGGCAGCGGCAGCGGGTGGGCGTGGCCCGCGCCCTGGCCGGCGACCCCGGCGTCATCCTCATGGACGAGCCATTTGGGGCTATAGACGCCATCACCCGCAGTGGCCTGCAAGATGAGCTGCTGCGCCTTCAGCGCCGCCTGCAAAAAACCATTGTGTTTGTGACCCACGATGTGGAAGAAGCGCTGCGGCTGGCCGACAAAATTGCGGTGATGCGTGACGGCCGTATCGTCCAATACGACACGCCCATCAACATCCTCAGCCGCCCGGCCGACCAGTTTGTGCGCGACCTGATTGGCGCCGATGATGTGGTGCGCCAGTTGAGCCTGATCCGCGTGGCCTCGGCCATGGAGCCGCTGCCGCTGCCAAACGAGTCCAATGGCTGGCCGACGATTGGCTGCGACGACAATTTACGCCAGGCGTTGTCGGTGCTGCTTGGCTCCGCTGCGCCGGCCCTGGCGGTGTTAGACAACGGCCGTCCGGTAGGGAGGCTGACATTGGCGGGCATCCAACTCTCGGCCGGAGAAACGTAAGCGCATGGGCTACATCTTCAACAACCCCCTGATTATGCTGCGGCTGACCTGGGCGCATCTGACGATGACGGCCGTTTCCCTGTTTATCGCCACCATCATCGCCCTGCCGTTAAGCGTTGTCCTCTTTTCGCGGCCGCGCTTGTCGGCGCTTGTGTTGGGGATTTTGGGCGTCTTTTACACCATCCCCAGCATCGCCCTGCTGATTTTGCTGCTGCCACTATTTGGGCTGAATCAGACGGCCGTTATCGCCGCGCTGGTCGTCTACACCCAGATCATCCTGGTGCGCAACATGGTCGCCGGGTTGAAGGGTGTGCCCGCGCCGATTGTGGAAGCGGCCGTGGGCATGGGCATGAACGCCTGGCAGCGCTGGACGCGCGTTCAGCTTCCCCTGGCGCTGCCGGTTATCCTGGCCGGTGTGCGTATTGCCGCCGTCGTGGCTGTGGCCATCGCCACCATTGGCGCCAAGTTTGGCGCTGGCGGCCTGGGCACGCTGCTGTTCGACGGCATCGCCCAGAACCGCTACGACAAAATTGTCGCCGGTTCGGTGGCTGTGGCTCTGCTGGCGTTTGCGCTAAACCGTCTGCTCATCGCCGCCGAAGACCATTTTGATAGCGCCAAACGGATCAGCCCCAACTGAACACCGAACCCTGGTTACGACACGCTGCTGCTCCGGTCCCTGTTTCTCACTCCTCGTAAGGAACGAGATGTGAATAATTTACACGTTTAGATTGGACCAATCTCCAAGATTGGTCCAATCTTTCGTATCAGGCGTTGGCTTTGGCCCATAAAGCCAGCAGTTCCCGTTCTCGTTCTGGTGACAGCCCGTTGCGCCAGGTGTAATCGGCCGGGCGCGTGTTCAGCCAGGCCAGGGTATCTTGCGCCGTGTCCAACAAAGGGCGATAGGCCAGACCTGCCTGCTGCGCTTTGGCGCAGTCCACCGAACCGAACCCTTCCGCCTCCTCGCCGGGAACCCACAAGGGCAAATCTGTCCAGGGGACCACGCCCTGTTCGCGCAAAAAAGCTTCCTCCACCCAGATAATCTCCGCGTCAGTTGCAGCCGCCTGGCGGCAGGTTTGTAGTACCTCGCCGAGAGTCAGGCGGTCAGCGGGGCCGGTAGCGTTGAAGGGACCGCGCAGCTGCTGCGCCGCTGCCTGCACTGTCCAGGCCGCCAGGTCGCGGGCGTCTATGAACTGCACCAGCGCCTCTGGCCGGCCGGGAGCCAGCACAGCGCCGCCCTGCGCCAGTCGGTACGGCCAGTAACTAAAGCGGTCGGTGGGGTCATACGGACCCACGATCAGGCCGGCGCGCACGTGGAGGGCACGGCCGTTCATCGCCGCCGTAATCGTTTGTTCGCACAACACCTTCAACGGACCATACGTCTCCCCGTTCACCTCTTCTACTGTCTCGTCGGGCATGGTCGCCAGTGTATAGGCCTCATCCAGTCCCGCCTGGGCAAAGTCCTGGTAGACGGAAATAGTGGAAATGAAGGTGTAATGGGCCACCACGTCGGCCAGCAGCCGCGCCGAATCGCCCACCAGCCGCGGCGTATAGCCGCACGTATCAATGACAGCGTCCCACTGCCGCCCGCGCAGCGCGTCCAGACCGCCGTCGCGGTCGCCTTGCAGGTGTTCCACTTGTGGATACAGATCCGGGTTGCTTTGTCCGCGATTGAATAAAGTCAGTTCATGCCCGGCGTTCAGCGCCGCCTCTACCAGCGCCCGCCCGACAAAGCGCGTCCCACCGATGATCAGAAATTTCATACCGCACCTCCATTTTGGATTTGGATTTTGCAAGGATAGTGGAAGGGTGGGGATTTGTCTACCAGTGACGGCCGTTTCCCGGTACAATTCTATTCTAACTTCTTCACCCTTTGGACCTTACGTACCTTTGTGTTTTTGTATTCAATTCTTCCTATAAGGAGATCCCATGGACCTGAAAGTAACTCACGGCGGCATTCAAAACAGCCCGGCCGACACCCTCATTGTCAACTTGTTTGAGGACGTACAGATTCCCGGCGGCGCGACCGGAGCTGTGGACCAGGCGTTGGATGGGGCTATTGGCGACCTCATTGCCGCCGGCGATCTGAGCGGTAAGGCGGGAGAAACGGCCGTTCTCTATCCCCGCGGGGCCATTGCCGCCAAAAGGGTGCTGGTGGTGGGCCTGGGCAAACGCGAAGGGTTTGATCTGGAAGGTGCGCGGCAGGCGGCGGCCGCCGCGATCAAACGCGCCCGCGAATTAAAAGCCAGACATGTCGCCACCATCGTTCATGGCGCGGGCATTGCTGGGCTGCCCGCGGCGGCCGCCGCCCAGGCCACCATCGAGGGCACACTGTTGGCG
Organism: Candidatus Leptovillus gracilis; assembly: GCA_016716065.1. Classification (NCBI taxonomy): domain Bacteria; kingdom Bacillati; phylum Chloroflexota; class Ardenticatenia; order Promineifilales (SeqCode); family Promineifilaceae (SeqCode); genus Candidatus Leptovillus; species Candidatus Leptovillus gracilis. The sequence continues at coordinate 62,852 of JADJXA010000017.1, forward strand.
CTGTACACCTATGACGCCGCCCGCCAAAGCCCGGAACCGCCTCACGCGATTGAGTCGTTGACGATTGTAGAGGTTGGCGGTGACAAGTTGGCCGAGATAGAGCGGGGAATGGTGACGGCCGTTGCCATTAATGGTGGCGTCACCCTGGCCCGCGACCTGGTCAACCTGCCGCCCAACGTCGCCACGCCGCACCGGCTGGCCACCGCCGCCACCCAAATCGCCGAAGCCTACGGCATGAACCTGACTGTTGGCGGGCGCAAATGGGCCGCCAAACACAACATGGGCGCGTTCCTGGCGGTGGCCCAGGGGGCCGGTTTCCCGCCCAAATTCATCGTTTTGGACCACAATGCCGACCGCGAAGATCTGCCGACGATTATCCTGGTGGGCAAGGGTGTTACATTCGATACCGGCGGCATCTCTATCAAGCCCAGCGAACGCATGGAAGCGATGAAATCGGACATGGGCGGCGCGGCGGCCGTGTTGGGCGCGATGAAAACCGTTGGGCAGCTTCATCTGCCTCTGCGGGTCATCGGCATTGCCCCCTGCACCGAAAACATGCCTGATGCCCACGCCTACCGCCCGGCCGACGTGATCACCGCCAGCAACGGCAAAACCATCGAAATCATTAGCACCGATGCCGAGGGACGGCTGATTCTGGCCGACGCGCTGGTGTATGCGCAGCGGTATGCGCCAACGGCCGTGATAGACCTGGCGACGCTAACCGGGGCTTGTGTGGTAGCCCTGGGCATCGGCATGGGGGCCGGCCTCTTCAGCAACGACGACGGCCTGCGCGACAAACTGCTGGCCGCCAGCCAGGCTACCCATGAGCGCCTCTGGCCCCTGCCGCTGTGGGACGATTACCAACAGGCCATTAAATCCAACGTGGCCGACATGAAAAATTCAGGCGGCCGGATGGGCGGCGTTGGCACGTCGGCTATCTTCCTGAAGCAGTTCACCAATTATCCCTGGGCGCATCTGGACATCGCCGGTATGGCTCTGGCGGAGCGGGAAAAAGGATATGTTCCGGCTGGCGGCGTCGGCTTCGGTGTGCGCCTGCTGGTGGAATTTCTGCAAAACTGGGGCTGACGGAATCAGGTGTGGGGCGAGACAGCGCGGGAAAATGCCGTCTGCTGCGGCTGTTTTCTGCCCGCGCTGTCCCGCCCCTACCAACCACCATGACAAATGGAGAACTGCGAACGCCAGTTTCCCCGCTTGCGTCAGCGCCCAATCCCAACTAAACTATTCCCTGTTACGATTTATCCCACAACCCACGGCAAGACCAATCTAATAGAACCAGGAGAAAGGAACATGTCTGTGCCCACCCCCCCATTAACTTTAGGCGTTGAGGAAGAATATCAGATCATTGATCCAGAAAGCCGTAATCTGTTCTCGTACATTAGCGAGCTGATTTCGCAGGATCAATCACGGCCGTCTAGCCTGAATCTGAAGCCGGAATTTATGCAGTCGCAGGTGGAAGTTGGCAGCCACGTCTGCCGTAATGTAAAGGAAGTGCGCGCCGAAGTGGTGCGCTTGCGCCGGGCGGTCAGCGAGATGGCGACAGAAAATGGGCTGGCGATTGCCGCTGCTT